>BIFV01000006.1 GCA_003990955.1 Sporomusaceae bacterium FL31 | reverse complement strand
AGGCCGAGTTTGCTGCTACCGCCAACCGGACAGGACGCAATCCTCGTGTTGCAGAAGCCATGGTGGATAAGAGTTTAGGCTTTACAGGGTATGCCGAACCTGGACAGATCTTGGCTTTGACTGATTATCAGGCTATTCAGGTTGGGTATGCCGATATCGTTGCCGAAAACCGGGATAGCTTGCTGAGTCATTATGGCCTGCAGGAAGCACCGGTCATTGAATATGTAGCTGAGTGGCCGGAAAAGCTGGCTGGTTGGCTTTCAGACCCCACGGTCAAATCCATGCTGGTTTCGCTGATTTTCTTAGCCATTCTAGCGGAAATTAAAACAGCTGGGCTGGGCATGGCAGGCCTTGTTGCTATTGGAGCAGCGGCGCTGTTCTTTGGCAGTCAGTGGCTGACAGGCCTTGCCGGGTTTGTGGAGATTGTCCTATTCCTGGGTGGAGTTGCCCTGATTGTTGTCGAGTTATTTGTTCCAGGAGCAGGTCTATTTGGAATTGCCGGACTGTTAGCCATTTTAGGCAGTATCTTTCTGGTGCTGGGCGGCAACGTTCAGGCACTTAGCAGCTTGTCGATCAGTCTGATTGTATCCATTATCCTGTTCTTGTTTATTGCCAAACGGCTGCCAAATAGTAAACTTTGGTCACGCCTGGTGTTAAAAGAAGCGGAAACGACGCAGGACGGCTATGTGAGTGCCAATGATTATCGCATCTACTTACATAAAAACGGAGTTGCCGAATCTTTATTGAGGCCTGCCGGTACAGTCATCATTGACGGCGTCAAGCTTGATGTGGTCTCTGAAGGAATCTATATTCAACCTGGTACAAAGGTGACTGTCATTGCCGTTCATGGCAGTCGAATCGTCGTTCGTCCGATTGAATAAAAATTAGGAGGTAACAGCATGTTTGAATTAATTTTCCCCCTATTTACCTTGATCATTGTCGTGGGTGTTGCAATGGTTTTTCTGCACTTCGTGCCGTTAGGATTGTGGATTTCTGCGATTGCAGCCGGAGTGAATGTTGGTATTTTTACCCTGGTCGGTATGCGGTTGCGCCGTGTCCCGCCTGTAAAAATTGTCCTACCGCTCATCAAAGCCAACAAAGCAGGGTTAGCGGTCAATGTCAACCAGCTTGAAGCTCATTATCTGGCTGGTGGGGATGTGGATCGAGTCGTCGATGCGCTGATTGCTGCTCACCGGGCCGAAATTCCATTGCCTTTTGAACGTTCTGCCGCTATCGATTTGGCAGGCCGTAATGTATTGGAAGCTGTTCAGATGAGTGTTAATCCCAAGGTCATTGAAACTCCGACCGTTTCAGCGGTTGCTAAAAACGGCATTGAGTTAAAGGTAAAAGCCAGGGTTACTGTCCGTGCCAATATTGATCGTCTGGTAGGCGGCGCTGGTGAAGCCACGATTATTGCCCGGGTCGGTGAAGGAATTGTTACGACTGTAGGGTCTTCGGAAGATCACAAAGACGTTCTGGAAAACCCTGACCACATTTCTAAAACCGTGCTGGCTAAAGGACTGGATGCCGGAACAGCCTTTGAAATTTTATCCATTGATATTGCCGATATTGATGTAGGCCGCAACATTGGTGCCGAACTGATGACTGATCAGGCTGAAGCCGATAAGCGGATTGCGCAGGCGAGGGCCGAAGAGCGCCGGGCTATGGCGGTTGCTAAAGAGCAGGAGATGAAGGCTTATACGCAGGAAATGCAAGCCAAAGTTGTCGAATCTCAAGCCGATGTGCCTAAGGCCCTTGCTCAGGCGTTACGGGATGGCAACATGGGAGTCATGGACTACTATAATATGAATAATGTGCTTGCTGATACGCAAATGCGCGAGACTATTGCTAAGGTTGGACCGACTTCTACTTCAGTAGAAGGCAATGAAAGACCGAATAAGTAGGTGAGCTGACATGGAATTTAAAGTTCTTTTCCTGATCATATCGCTTTTCTTTTTTCTATTTGATTTTTTGAATAAGGCCAAAACTAAAAATCAGGCACCGCCAATACCAGAGCAGCCTGATCCGGTATTGCAGGATATTCCTAAAAAGAATCCGCTGCCTGTCCTAAAACAAAAGGCTGCTGTGGCTAGCACTGTAAAAGCCCTAGTCCCTGACGCAGTACCAGCTAAAGCTAAGCATCAATCCGCTGCACCTCAGTCAATACAAACTGAATCAGCCTGGGAGGATAAGCTGCAGCCTTCCTTAGTTCTTAATGGGGTAATCTTTGCTGAGATACTTCAACCGCCCCGAGCTATGCGTCCGATTGAGGCCAGGTTTGGCCGTCGACGTTAACTGCGAAACGCACCTAGCAATTGCTAAGGTGCGTTTTTTATTGGAAGTCAATCTAAATACCAATGATTATCTTGACGGCCTTAGTGTAGTACGTTATGCTAATAATTAACAAATAATCTTATATTGGGCAAACTTATCGAAAGGTGAGGGCGCAAAGCTATGGGTCTAAGGTTGTAAGTACAACTATGATTGCCAGGCCGCCGTTTTAGTGATTAAAATGTTGAGGATCAGGGCAATCCCTGATCCTTTTGTGTTTTTCGGGATTGCTATTTTAAAATATGGGTTGCTATTCACTTTGGCAGTAGAGGGAGGAATTGAAGCTTGCCAGACTATAGTCAGTTTCATACAAATTGCGATGCCAGGTTAAGTGCCATTCAGATCATCTTTGAATCATCACCTGATGCCATGGTAATAGTGAATGAATATTATAATGTTTTAGCAGTAAATGCTTCATTTATGAAACTTTTCAGCATTACGAATCAAGAATTAATTGGGCGGCAATTAAAAGACTATATTGTCCCACGCGAAGCATTAGCAGAAAGCGAATCTATTCGGCAGGCTATTGCTTCAGGGCAGACAATTAGAATGAGTGTGGTTCGTCAGCGAGTCAATGGACAGGCAGTTCCTGTTTTGCTTACCGCTTATCCGCTGATTGCAAAAGAGCGGCAAACCGGCTATTGCCTGATTTATCAGGATGTGTCTGACCAAGCCGAAAAAGAGCTGGCAGCAAAAGCAAATGAGGCGCTGCTGAGAGCTTTTGCCAAGGCTGTACCGGACAAAAGTTTTATTTTTGATGAGGATGGGCGTCATATTGAAGCATTTGGTGAAAAGTTGATCAAACCACGGTCAGAGCTTATCGGGAGCACTTTGCATGAGGTATTTCCGCCTGAAGTGGCAGCAATATTTTTGCGTCAGATTCGTTTTACCATTACGTCCGGAAAACCGCAGTTTACCATCAGGGAGCTGGAAGTCAACGGAGAAAAAGAAATTTGCGAAGAACGGATAGCTCCTATGGATTATCTGGTTAATGGTCGGAGAACAGCAGCTGTTATCTTGACCGACATCAATAAGCGAACAGAACGGATCGTTTTTTCTAATTATGCCCTGCAGCGGCGAAGCACCTTTTTTAATGATATTATTAATGGAAGTAAAATTGTTGACGAAAAAGCAATGAATTTTGCTAAGACGCTGGGCGTGGATTTCTCTGTGCCGATATTTTGCTGTCTGCTGCATAGTGAACAATACGCTGATCGATCAATGGGAGATGCCGAATATAACAGCCGCCGCAATCTTAAGAACAGCTTGATTGAGATACTCGGCCGTGACTTAGAGTATCTTGTTTGGGATTGTGGTGACGATATCGGTGTACTATATCAAGGTTCATCAAATGGTGAAAGGGAAACTGATTTACAGGCTGTTTACCGGCTGCAGGAAAAGGTTATGCAGTATAATTCGAATGTTCCTATTGTAATCGGCGTAGGCAGCAGGCAGACAGGCCCGGAGAGTTTGCGAAAAAGTTACCGGCAGGCCTGGAGTGCTGTTTTAGCAGCCGAATGCCAGGGTGAATCCAATCCGCTAAAAGGAATCTGTCATTATAAAGACATTGGAATTTTGCAGTTCTTGGCCAGGTTTGGTAAGGAAGAGGCTGCGAATGAATTTGTTGAAGAGACTATTGGCAATTTAATTGAGTATGATCAAAGAAAAGAAATAAAATTAATGTCTACGCTGGAAGCCATTGTACAAAGTAACAGCCTGCAAGAAGCAGCAAATAAAGTATGTCTTCATCCTAAATCGGTTTATTACCGGAAAATACGCATTGAGAAAATCCTCGAAAAGTCCATCGATTCGGTTGACACGAAGGTTGCGATTTCTATCGCTATTAAGCTTTACCAGATCAGTAAAGCCAAATTGAAATGATTTCAGAGAAGTGATTTCAGCCTCAAGCTGTGTATATTAGAGAGAGCACGGTACATATTATCTGCTTTGGATGAGAGATCTATGTTTTTTGCCTGAAAAATTTACTTGCTGCGTAATAGCAAAGTGATGGTGTTCGGGATATGCTATAAATAAGAATGACTTTCAATGACTGCTTGAGTGCATGCTTTGAGTATCGGTCATGTGGCCGGTACTCTTTCTTATATCAAGAACTGCTAAACCGTACGGAGTTGCAGCTGCTCAAGAAGTCTTAAGGGAATGGTCTATTCATGTACTGAAGAACTTTGGTTCATCAGACAATGCTGAGCTGCTGAAATAAACTAAGATCATGATGACTTCCTGATTCGATCCATTCAGCGAATAGGTGGTCATTACTATGTGGGGATAGAAATGGATAACCGAGTCTTAATTGTAGATGATTCACTTTTTATGCGTTATAAATTAAAAAATCTTGTAGAATCATTGGGCGGTGTTGTTGTCGGCGAAGCAGCCGACGGTATCGAAGCCATTGAAAAATTCCAAGAATTGCAGCCTGACTTAACTTTTCTTGATATCACTATGCCACGCATGAATGGCATCTGTGCTTTAAAAGAAATTAAAGCCCGCAATAGCCAGGCTAAGGTAATCATGGTAACGGCAATGAGTCAAGGCAGTTTTGTTAAAGATGCTTTAGACAGCGGGGCAACTGATTATGTCTGTAAACCTTTTAAGGAAAGCAGTATCAAAGAAGTTTTGGAAAAGAGCTTCAAGAGAGCGCTCTGAGTGAGTGCTAGTAAATCGTTAGGCCCATAGCAGGACTAAAGTAAGAGGGGACCCGTCAGCGGTAATTTCCGCCTGGGATCCCCTCTTACTTTAGTTTTCATGTACGTTAAGTTGCAGCAGTCTTATCTGGCATTGGTTTTCCCAGCATAAACCAAACCGCGCGAGGCATCTACTGTAACAATTGTGCCGTTTTTGAGAATATCGACAGCGCCAGCCGCGCCAACAATGGCAGGTAAATTATAATTGATGCCGATAATGGCAGCATTGGAAGAAAGCCCACCCTCTTCAGTAATGATTGCAGCAGCCTTTGTTGCGTAGGAAGCAATGGTTTCATCAATCCCAGTTGTAACCAGAACATCTCCAGGTGAGTAATCTTGGAGAACATTTGGCGAATTGATTACGCATACTTTACCAGTCACTGCCTGTTCACCAATGCCTTGACCGCGGAGCAGTACATCGGCAACAAGATGAACCCGAATCATGTTGGTTGTTCCTTGTGTGCCGACAGGTACTCCAGCAGTAACGACAACCAGATCTCCCGTTTGTACCAACCCTGCCGATAAGGCGGCCCGAACACTTTCGTCAACCATTTGATCAGAATTCGGCGATACTTGATATACGACCGGATAAACACCCCATAAAAGCTGAACCTGTCGAGCTGTTTTTGGGCTGGGTGTCACCGCAATGACAGGGCTGTCAGGCCGGTATTTGGAAATCATGCGTGGCGTGTAGCCGGATTGAGTGGTTGTGATAATGGCTGATGCCGTTAATTCGTGCGCAATTTGGGCGCTGGCATGGCTGATTGCAGCTGTTGTTGTATGTTGTGTCTTCATCTCGCTAGAGCGTAATGCCTGATATTTTAGGTTCTGTTCAGTGCGTAAGGCAATTTTCTGCATGGTATTGACGGCTTCGGCAGGGTAATGGCCTGATGCTGTTTCTCCGCTGAGCATAATGGCATCTGTTCCGTCCATAATGGCGTTGGCGATGTCGCTGGCCTCGGCACGAGTGGGGCGAGGGTTAGTCATCATCGATTCCAGCATTTGTGTTGCTGTGATCACTGGCTTACCAGCTTGATTGCATTTGCCGATTAACAGCTTTTGAATGAGTGGCACATCCTCGGTCGGTATTTCGACACCGAGATCGCCGCGAGCCACCATCACACCATCGGCGACTTTAAGAATGTCATCAATATTGGTAACTCCTGGTGCATTTTCAATCTTTGCGATGATAGCCATATGAACTTTTGCGTTCTCGAGGATTCTGCGAATGGCTAAGACATCAGAAGGCTGTTGAATAAAGGAAGCTGCAATGCAATCCATTCCTTGTTCGACTCCAAATAAGATATCTGCCTGGTCTTGCTCGGAAACCGGAGGAAGGTTAATGCATACGCCCGGAACAGCAACCCGCTTATTATTACTGATTTCGCCGCTGTTTAAAACCGTCGTAATGATCGCATCACCCTCAATGTTATCAATCATCAATTCGATTAGCCCATCAGATAACAGAATCTTTGTACCTGGCGAAACTTCGCGGGCCAAATTTTTGTGATTGACTGACACCATTTCCGTTGTGCCAATGATGTCCTGACCAGTCAGTGTGAAGCTTTGGCCGGCCACAAGCATGACTTTATTCTCTGCAAATTTTCCAATTCGCATTTCCGGGCCTTTGGTATCCAGCATTAAGGCAATGTGTTTTCCTGCCTTATTGGCTGCTTCACGCACCAAGGTAATCCGCTTAGCATGATCGGCATGGGTGCCATGGGAGAAGTTAAATCTCGCTACATTCATGCCTGACTCAATCATTGCAGCTAATATCCCCGGCTTGTCGGTACTGGGGCCAACGGTACAGACGATTTTTGTTTTCTTTTGTGTGCTGATCATGATTTATCTTCCTTTCCGAATGCTGCTTCAATTTGCATGCCAACCCGGAGTGTTTGACAGAGCCGGGCTGCGGCATCTTGAATCAGCTCTTGGGCAGAATTTAGGCATTCTTCCAGCGACAGAGGGCGAGGGGTAATGCTCATTAATCCTGCAATTCCTTGTTGTAATACCGTTTCGCAGCCTTGTCCCAAAGTTCCGGAGAGGCACAGGGTAGGGACTTGGTATTGGCTGGCAATCTTGGCTACACCAACAGGAGCTTTGCCAAAGGCTGTTTGAAAGTCGGTAGCGCCTTCGCCGGTAATGACCAGGCTGGCGCCTTGTACGATCTCGCCAAAGTCAGTGATATCAAGAATGAGTTCAACCCCTGGCCTTAGCTGGGCATTTGTGAAAAACAGCAAGCCTGCGCCTAATCCTCCTGCTGCACCAGCACCGGGATACTCAGCGATGTCTCTTCCGGTAGCAGCTTTTGCTACTGCGGCAAATTGTTTGAGCGCCTGATCAAGTTGAGCTACCACAGCGGGGGTGGCGCCTTTTTGGGGACCGTAGACCGCGGATGCCCCTTTTGGGCCGCACAAAGGATTATCGACATCACAAGCAACCGAGATAGCTGTTTCAGCAAGGCGTGGATCCATATTTGTAAGATCGATGCTTGCCAAATCAGCCAGTGCAGCACCCCCGTAAGGAATTTCCCGGGCGTCTCTGTCAAGGAACCTGGCACCTAGAGCCTGAGCCATTCCGGCGCCGCCGTCATTGGTAGCACTGCCGCCTATGCCGATAATTAATTTGCGGATACCCTGTTCGAGAGCTGCTTTGATAAGCTGGCCAGTACCATAGGTTGTTGTCATACGAGGGTCACGTTTATCCGGGGAGACTAGCGGAAGACCGGAAGCGGCCGCCATTTCGATGACTGCTGTTTCACCATCTCCTAAGATCCCCCAATAGGCTTTAATGGGGTTGCCCAGAGGATCGCTGACCATTTGGTTCACCATTCGTCCGCCAGTGGCTGTTATAAAGGCTTCGACCGTTCCTTCACCACCGTCCGCAATGGGTACTTTATGAACTTGCGCAGCCGGGAAAACTGATAATATGCCAACTTCCATCGCTTCAGCGACAGCGACTGCTGAGAGACTGCCTTTATAAGAGTCTGGTGCTACAATAATACGCATGACCAATCACGTCCTTAGTTTGTAGTAACTTGTTTTACTCAAAATTCTACTATATAATGGAACTATTTCAATTATCTGAAATTACAACAATTGTACCAATTAGATCGGTTATATTGGTTAATTTGCACAATGGTCAGCGATTCAGAGTGCTATATTTACGAAATTAATAGTTAATATTTACAGTTAGAATTACGGGGTGAGAGACAGCGATGATCATTACTGCAGAGTTGGCACAACAAATTGTTGATGTTATCATGGCAACAGTTCAGCAAAATATCAATATTATGAACAGTTCGGGCATCATTATGGGATCAGGTCAGAAAAAAAGACTGAATACCTATCACCAAGGAGCTATGGAGGTGATTGAAACTGGAAAAGTGGTCGAGATATCTCCTGAAAATGTCGAGCACTATCCGGGAGCACTGCCTGGACTCAATTGGCCTATTGTGCTGGATAAGAAAGTTGTTGGTGTTGTAGGAATTTCCGGGCACCCGGACTTGGTTAGAAATACGGCTCAGCTAGTCAAAATGGTGACTGAACTGATTTTGGAACGGGAAAGTATGATCGCCGCATTTCGGGCGAACTTACAATTACGGGAGCAGTTTGTTCAACTGCTGCTTTCAGAGCGTTATAACGAAAACTCCAAGCAAATCACCAAAATGGCTAGCTTGCTGAGGTTTAATCTAGAATTACCGCGCATTGTTGCGGTTGTTAATGTTGAAGCAATTTTGGAAGATGCGCTGCATCAATATGGACCACCTGATTTGGTAACAGCCAGAACCAGAGATAAACTCACTCAGGTTATCGAAACTTCAGAACTCATCAACTCGAATGATCTATTTGTGTTTACTGAGACTGAGTTAATTTTCCTAAAGCATTTTCCTGTTGAAACATTGCCGCAGCATTTTTGTCAATGGGGTACTGAAGTGATTCATCGATTGGAATTTCCTGAAGGCCCTAAGGGGCTTTGTCTTGGAATAGGCAGTTGGACAAATTCATTAGCTGAATTCCATCGCTCCTATCTGGAAGCTGATTTCTCACAAAATACGCATGCGTCCAGCTCAGCGGTTGCTTCAATTTATGATTTTGATATTCTTGCTGCTTACTTGGTCAGAGTTCCGGGGGCGCTTGAAACTTGCAGTGCGTCAAGAATGTTAAAAGCAAAGATTGAAAGCAATCTTGGATTTAAATATGATATGAAAAATACCATCAATATGTTGCTTGATCATAATCTCAATGTTTCGAGCACAGCAAAAGCGCTCTTTATTCATCGTAATACTCTTGTCTTTCGCATCGAGAAATTAAAAGAATTGACAGGATTAAATCCGAGTCAATCTTTAAACCATGCCATTTTATGCAGACTATTGTTTGGTTACGAGAATCGGTAGTCAATTTCTTATCTACCAATCACTTGCCGTCAAACTGCTTCTGTTAAATAGTTAGTGTGAAGAAAAGGAAATTATGTAAAAAAAAGGAATAATTAACAAAAACTTAACAGCATCGCAACATTTGCAAAGTGGGGCTGTGATATTCTAAAAATAAACTATGCTGTTTTTATAGCTGAAGCAATTTCTGGATTACAGAATGATGAATGAGGCGTGGGTTTTAGGTGGTGAAGTAGATGATTACTTACGAGAAACGCGGCTTTATCCGCGTAATTGTTGACTTCCTGGTGACAATTGAAGCTGACAATAGTTTGCAGGTTCAGCAATGGCCTGCAAAAGCGCAGGATGTCAGCCTTGATGGTATTCGTTTGATGTGTTTGGACACCTTGCATTTGAATACAAGCTATTTGTTGCGCTTTCCGTTGGAATGGAGCAATCTGTGTGTTCATATTGCCGTTATGAGGCAGGAAGAAGCAAATTATGGTTGTATGTTTATTGATATGTGCCCAGAGACTCGCAAAACATTGGATCAGCTTATTTATCAACAATGGCGGCAAAGTGTTCGTGAGGGATCGCATCTTCGTTAGTGATGTATATGGTAAAAATATCCATATTTGATGAATTAGAGCCAGCATGCTAGAAGCATGCTGGCTTTTTATATTCGAAGTGTAATTCTAAATTTCAAAATATTTACTTATAATGACTTACAATGTAGCCCAAAATTTATTATAATAGTCATAAATTGTTATTTTTTGTAGAAATACGGAGGAAGATCTTATGCTAACAAAGAGAGTTAATCCTATTAGCAATATTTTTAATACTTTACAAAACAAATTAATTGCACTGCTAGTGGTATTTTCATTGATTACTGCGTTTGTTATTGGTGGAATTAGTATCTATATGAATATCAATGACATCAAGCAAAAAGCTTTTCAGAGTAATCAAACCATTGCCAGCAATATTGGCAATGAAATTGACCGATTTGTGATTGATGCTCAAGGCCTTGTGGAAACTCTTGCCAACGCGCCAACTGCTCGCGCGATGGATGCTGCCAGTATCAAGGATATGATTTTGGTTGCGCAGCAAAAAAATCCTCAATTTGAATTAATTTTTGTCATGGATACAACCGGAATGCAAATCGCCAGAACGTCGGGAAGTTTGGCGAATCGAGCTGACCGGGGATATTTTAAAGAAGCCATGAAAGGGTCTACTTTTTTTACTGATAATTACATATCATCATTTACTAAGGCTCCAACTGTTACAATATCTACTCCAATTAAAGATGCTACTGGTAAGATTGTCGGTGTGTTTGCCGCAGACATTAGTTTAAAAGCATTATGGGATATTGCTGAAAAAACAGCCATTGGTCAGACTGGCTATGTCGACATCGTGGACAATAAAGGTGTCCTAATTGCTCATCCGGACAAAGAAAAAGTTCTTAAGACCGAAAGTGTAGGAACTTTAGAATATGTTAAAAGTGTTATTAGTGGTCAAGCTGGCGCGGTTCTGTCAAGTTCAACAAATGGTCAGGAATCAGTGATTGCTTTTGCGCCTTTGAAATCGCAAAAGTGGGGAGTTATTACGTATTTACCCTATGACGAATTGCTGACAAATATTAATAAAATGATGCTGACGATTGCAATCCTGATTAGCATAGCCGTAGTACTGGCTGCCATTGTTGCTGTTTTTGTGGCCAGAGGCATTGCTGGGCCGCTAAAGGCTATTGCGATGATTGCAGATCAAATGTCGCAGGGCGACTTGAGTCAGAAGTTCCTCGCTACAGGGTCAGATGAGGTAAAGCAATTGGCAGCATCACTGGAAAAAACACGGATAGGATTAATTGATATTGTCAATAAAATTAAGTCAAATTCTGAGCAGGTGGCGGCTTCAGCCCAAGAGCTTCATGCCAGTGCCGAACAATCAGCTCAAGCTACCACACAAGTCGCTTGCTCGATCAGCGATGTTGCAAATGGTGTAGCAACACAGGCTGGGACGGTTGATGCGACCGTTTCTGTGATTGAGCAAATGTCCAATAGCATTCAGCAAGTTGCTCAGAATACGAATGGTGTAACAAGAATTTCAGAGCAAACTGCATCGGCAGCCAGGTCGGGAAGTTCTGCGTTAGAGGCTGCAATCAAACAAATTGCCAGTATCGAAAAAACAGTCTTGCAGTCGGCACAAGTTGTCTCACAGTTAGGAAACCGGTCAAAAGAAATTGGTCAGATTGTCGACACCATTGCTAATATCGCTGGCCAGACAAATTTGTTAGCATTGAATGCTGCCATAGAGGCTGCCAGGGCAGGTGAAAATGGGAGAGGATTTGCTGTTGTTGCTGATGAAGTGCGAAAGCTGGCCGAACAGTCACAGGAAGCTGCTAAACAGATTGCAGCATTAATCAATGAAATACAAGTTGATACGGAAAGTGCCGTAAGTGCAATGGCACAAGGAACTTCTGAAGTGAAAATAGGTAGTGAAGTCATCAATCATGCAGGCCAGTCATTTGAAGATATTGTGGTTCTGATCAATAATATGTCAGCTCAAATCAAAGATATCTCAATCTCTATTCAGCAAACAGCAGGTGGCAGTCAACAAGTCGTTGCTTCAATTAAAACCATTGAGCAAATTAGCCATCAAGCATCTGATCAAACCCATACGGTGTCAGCGGCAACTGAAGAGCAATCAGCAGCCATGGAACAAATAGCCGCATTTAGTCAAGAGTTAGCCAAGTTGGCTGAAGATTTACATTGCTCGGTTAGTCAGTTTAAAATATCATAATCACATTCAAGAGTGCAGCTTGAGGTGGGTAAGCTGTCGGCTGATTTTATTTTATGCTCCATTCATTTTATTTAGAGAGCCCGCGAATCATCGCGGGTTTTTGTCTCACCTATCCATCTTGCGGAGACAATATTTAGCGATCATAAGTACTTACTTGCGGTGGCTGGCTGCTTCTTAGTGACACGAGACGTAACTAAATTTAACAATGATTTAACATTGAGTGCTTAAATTCTTTGGTAAGATTGTGTTACTATTGGCAAATATGTAGATTGCTTCTGTGAGAGAAGGAAAGAGTTATCTTATGAGAATAAGCATTTATAAATTATTTGTTTTTTTCGTGGTCGTCATCATGGGCTTCTTACTATTGAGCGGCTGCGGTTTGAGCGAAGTTCAATCAGCTAAATCTGAGGTAAAGCAGCCAATATTGAGAGTTGGAGCAGTTCCGGCTGAAAGTAAGGCAAAAACCACGGATCAATTTGCTCAATTTATGGACTACTTAGGCCGCAAAACCGGCTGTAATGTGGAGTTGTATGTCGCGGATGATTATGAAGGCATTATTGATAAAATGAAACAGGGAAAGCTGGATATTGCCTGGTTTGGCCCATTTTCGTATGTACTTGCTGCCGAAAAGGCTGGTGCGCGAGCTTTTGCCACCGATGATAATATCCGCGAAGGGACTACCTATCATAGTGTTTGGATTGTTCATCCGGCAAGCAACATCCATTCGATTGAGCAATTGCCAGGGCATACAGTGGCTTTTGTGGACAAGGCATCGACTTCCGGGTATTTGATTCCAAAGGCTATGCTTAAGAAGCAGGGGATCCATGCAGATCAGGATTTAGGCAGGGTAGAGTTTAGCGGAAGCCATGATGCGGCTATCTTAGCAGTAAAAAAGCAGCAAATTGAAGCTGCTGCAGTGTCTGATGCTATTTTAGTTAGTTTGCAGCAAAAAGGGGTTATTGGCGAAAAAGACGTTCGTATTATTGCTCAGTCGCCAGCCATTCCTACCTCTGCCTGGGCCTATCGAGAAGGGCTCCCTTCAGCACTCTTAGTTAAGATCAAACAGGCTTTTTTCGAAGTAGCCAAGGAAAATAAATCGGCTTTAGGGATGTATGGAAATGATTTAGTCAAAGGCTTTGTTCCCGCCGAAGATCAACAATATAATATTATTAGGGATATCGTTCATGAACTGGGCATGAAGCAGGAGTAATTGGATATGTGGACAAAATTAACAGCTGGATTTTCAAATGTGTCGGTTCGATTCGTCGCGTCGCTTCTTGTTCTCATTGTGGGCTTTGGAGCGGGGATATCAATTTATCTGCGCGCATTCTCTGAAGATAGTTATCTTACTCGCAAGCATGAATTGCAGCACATTGTCTCTTTGGCTGAGAATGCCATCAGCCCCATTGTTGAAGAGCGGCGGCAAGGCCGCATTACGATGGGGGAAGCGCGAGTTAAAGCAGCAGAACTTTTAAACCGTTTTGTGTATACAGATGGATCAGGTCCTAATTTTGTGTTTTTCGCTTCCTATGAAGGCTATATTCTTGTCGAACCTTACAAGCCGGACAAAGTGGGAACCTACCAAATGCAGCGCCGGGATTTAGATGGTACGGCTATTACTCAGGAATTACGGCAAACAGCTCAAGCCGGCGGTGGTTTTGTTTTTTACTATGAATCACGGACTGAGAATGCACCGACTCAGAAAAAATTGTCTTATGTCGTAGGAATACCGGAGTTAGAGTGCTATCTTGGCACTGGAATGTATGTGGATGACATTGAAGCAAGTGTAAATACCTTACTAAAGAGGCTGGTTTTGTTAAGCTTTTTTATTTTTACAGTCATTTTAAGCATGCAGTATTATTTTTTGTACCCACTGCTGCGCTGTTTTTCCACAATGTCGAGTGTATTTCAAGAGTTTGACCAAAACCATGCAGCCCTGCCTAATACAACGGCAGTACAGTCTT
This sequence comes from Sporomusaceae bacterium FL31, assembly GCA_003990955.1. Taxonomy (GTDB): domain Bacteria; phylum Bacillota; class Negativicutes; order DSM-1736; family Dendrosporobacteraceae; genus BIFV01. Next base: position 133,873 of record BIFV01000006.1, on the reverse strand, counting down.
TCGAGGGCAAGGCAGAGCCCGAACAATTAATCGAAAAAGTGCAAAATATGCTGGAAATGCTAAGAACTGACCGGCTTGCACTCAGAGAACGGGTAGCCGAGGTACATCGACTCGCCTATTCTGATCCTTTAACCAACTTACCCAATCGGGCCTATTTAGAAGAGTGGTTTAAAGCTGAGCTCGAAGCAGCTGCAGCCGGTCATTCCTACGGTGCTGTCATGTTTTTGGATTTAAATGATTTTAAACGGGTCAATGATTTGTTTGGGCATTCGAGCGGGGATAAACTTCTTATGCAGACAGGTGCTCGGATCAACCAGGCTTTACCTGAAAAGGGGAGAATATTTCGTCTAGGCGGCGACGAATTTATCATTGTTATTCCAAGTGTTACCGGGGATGAAGCGGAAGTGTTGGCGGAAAAAATCTTACAGGAAACGGCGTGTCCCTACGTCTTTCAGGATGATACTTTCTATGTGACTGGCAGTTTGGGGATTGCCGTCTATCCCCAGGATGGCTTGGATTTGGACAGTCTGTTAAGCAAGGTCGATACGGCGATGTATAATGCAAAAGAAGGCAAGGAGAACGGAAATGGTTATTCACGGTTTGCTCCTTCCATGCATGAAGCAATTTTGCGTCGTATTAAGCTGGAGCGTTCGCTGGCCAAGGCCTTAGAAAATAATCAACTGGAACTCTTCTATCAGCCTCAATTCGATATTGCCCGTAATAAACCAGTGGCCATTGAGGCTTTGCTGCGCTGGAATCGACCCGGTGAGAAGCCGATATCACCGGTTGAGTTTATTCCGATTGCTGAAGAAAGTGGACTGATCATTCCTATCGGACAGTGGGTATTAACAGAAGCCTGCAAATTTTGCAGGCACCTTCACGAGTTGGGATATTATGAAGTTTATGTAACAGTGAATATGTCAACCAAGCAGGTGGAGCAATCTGATTTTATTAGTCAGATCAGGACAGTACTGGCCCAAACCGGATTGTCACCGCAATTCCTGGAGTTGGAAATCACTGAATCTCTATTTATGAACTCACTGGACCTGTGTAAAAATAAGCTCAATCAGATTCGGAATATGGGGATAAGATTAGCACTTGATGATTTTGGCACCGGATATTCATCCCTGACACGTTTGCGTGTGCTGCCCTTTAATGTACTGAAGATTGATAAAGCTTTTTTACAGGAAAAAAGCGGTGAGCAAGCAGAAATTATCAGGACAATTATCAAATTGGCGCATGTTTTAGGAATGGAAGTTGTTGTCGAAGGTGTAGAAACAGTTGAGCAGTTTAATCTCGTTTTTGCTGCTTTTGGGGATAGAGTTCAAGGCTATTATTTCAGCCGGCCTCTTCCGAGTGAACTATTGATTCAATTTTTAGAGGAGTTCTGTGACAAGTAAGCTTATTAGAGCAATGAACGGGACCCGTTAGCCATTTGCGTGGCTGGCGGGTCCCGTTCATTTTTCCGATTATGTTTAAGCTAGACTTTTATTAAGATTGATTTCCGAATCAAGTAAGCGTGTGAGCAAGCATTTACATATAACTGCAGGCGTACTTTAGCCAAGTGCGGGAGTGTGTGAATATCTTAAATCATTAAAGCTTTCGAAGTGTATTCAAAGCTAAAATTCGAGTGTAATCAATGCGGATTACGGGTGTCTGGAATTGGGAATATTCTATTATAGGATGTTGGTCACAAATTGCAGAGCACAGCAGGCTGATTAGACTAAGCAGGCTGTTCTATTCTGATAGGTGGGAATTATGATGGAAAGGTTAAGACTGTGCGTTACGGGTATCGTGCAAGGGGTTGGTTTTCGCCCGTTTGTCTATCATTTGGCACATAAGTTTGATTTGGCGGGCTGGGTGCTTAATCATGCAAATGGGGTACAAATTGAAGTGGAAGGAAAGCCGGAAATGCTAAGCCGCTTTCTGAATGCCTTGAGAGCAGAGGCGCCGCCACAGGCAAGTATTGCTGGTGTAACAACTGAGCCTGTTGCAATAGAAGGGGAAACAAGATTTGATATAAAAAAAAGTGTAGCAATGAGTAGTCGGTCTGTGCTGGTATCTCCCGATATTGCTACTTGTTCAGATTGCCAGCGAGAAATTAAACAGGCATGGAACCGCAGACTTTTTTATCCTTTTATAAATTGCACCAATTGCGGACCGCGTTACTCAATCATTAAAGAGCTGCCCTATGATCGTAGCAGTACGACCATGAGTGAGTTCACAATGTGTTCACATTGCCAGTCCGAGTATAGAAACCCAGCTGACCGAAGGTTTCATGCTCAGCCTAATGCCTGCCCGGCCTGCGGTCCGTCTTATCAATTAATCACCAAATCAGGAGAGCTTGTTACCGGTGACCCTGTGGCTATGGCTCGCCAATTTATCACGAACGGAGCTATTTTGGCAATCAAAGGTATTGGCGGTTACCATTTGGTTTGCAACGCTGAGGATAATCAAGCGGTCACATTACTAAGACAGCGAAAATTCCGTGAGGATAAGCCTTTTGCAGTCATGTGCAGCGACTTGAGTACAGTGCGGCGGCATTGTAATGTTTCTAAGGAGGAAGAGCGGCTGCTGGCTGGCGCAGTTAAGCCGATTGTTTTGCTGGAGAAAGGCTGCTGCTATGATTTGGCACAAGCAATAGCACCAGGAAATCCTTATCTTGGTGTTATGCTGCCCTATGCTCCGATACACTGGATCTTGATGGAATCAGAGGATATTTGGGTGATGACCAGCGGCAATGGTTGTGATGAACCGATTGCTTATCAAGATGATGATGCCCGAAATCGATTAGCAGGTATTGCTGATTATTTTCTTATTCATAATCGGCCGATCTATACCCGTATTGATGACTCTGTTGCACGGGTTATCCGAAATAAGCCAACCATCTTGCGCCGCAGTCGTGGTTATGCACCGGCACCTATTGCTCTGTCCGGGGAGGGACCGCAAGTTTTAGCTTGCGGCGGAGAATTGAAGAATACATTCTGTTTCACTAAACAGAAGTCTGCTTTCTTAAGTCCTCATATCGGTGATTTAGAGAACTTAGCCACTTTGGAATGCTATGCGGGCACGATTGAGCACTATACACGGTTGTTTGATACTAAACCAGAATTTGTGGTTCATGATATGCATCCCGATTATCTGTCAACAAAGTATGCGCAGATGTTGGAGCTCCCTAAGATAGCCGTACAGCATCATCATGCGCATATTGCCAGTGTTTTGGCTGAGCATGGGGTCAATGAATCCGTAATTGGTGTTGCTTTTGATGGAACCGGATATGGTGAAGACGGGCATTTATGGGGCAGTGAGTTTATGGTGGCTGATTGCAGCAGCTTTACAAGAGCAGCACACTCACGTTACCTGACGCTGCCTGGAGGGGCTAAGGCTATTCAAGAGCCATGGCGGCAAGCTGCATGGATGCTGCATGAGCTGTTTGGAAACGATTTTATTCGAATGGATATTCCCCTAAACCGGAATATTCCTGAGAACTGGCAGCTGATGGTGGAAGCTGCTAATAAAGGAATCAATAGCCCGTTAGCCTGCGGGGCAGGGAGGCTTTTTGATATTGCTGCCGGGATATTGGGACTTCGTCCCTCTATCCGCTATGAGGGACAGGCAGCGGTCGACCTTGAATTGGCAGCATCAGGTGCGCGGGGATGGCTGTTGCCTTATTCAATTTCGGAAGGCCAGGTGGCTGAATTGGATTTTAGGCCTACATTTGCCGGTATGGCAGAAGCTTTACAACATAAAGTTAATCCGGGAGAACTCGCAGCTTCATTTCACTTAACCTTGGCGACAGCTACCTTGGAGATGATTGAGCGTATTTATCAAACTACGGGGATTCGCAAGGTGGCTTTAAGTGGCGGGGTGTTTCAGAATATGACGCTATTGAGTCATATTCTCGGCATGGCGAACGACAGGTTTACTGTCCTGCTGAATCATCAGGTTCCCACTAACGATGGCGGTCTTGCGTTAGGACAAGCGGCTATCGCAAGAGAAAGGAGCAAATAGTATGTGTCTGGCGGTTCCGGCCCAAATAATTAGCAGAGATGAAATGTTGGCACTGGTTGATATGGATGGCATCCAACGGAGTGTCAGTGTTATGCTGCTGCCTGATGTAAAACAAGGAGATTTTGTGCTCGTACATGCAGGTTTTGCTATGCAACTAATTGATGAGAAAGAAGCGGAATTTACTATGGGGTTGTTGAAGGAGCTGGCTGAGCATGGCAGTTTACCCGAATGATCATATTCAAAAAGCAGCTGCATTTTTCACTAAGGAGATTGACCGCCTCAGTAAGCGGCCTGTGCGTCTCATGGAAGTCTGTGGAACACATACGGTAGCCATCTTTAAAGCTGGTATTCGGAACTTATTACCGGAACAGGTTGAATTGGTGAGCGGGCCAGGCTGCCCGGTTTGTGTAACTCCCAGCAGTTATCTTGATACGGCCATTGCCTATAGCCGTCAAAAGGGGGTTATTATTACAACCTTTGGTGATATGCTGCGGGTTCCTGGCGCTAAGTCAACACTTAGCGAGCAAAGAGCTGCTGGTGCCGATATTCGAATTGTTTACTCGCCGCTGGAATGTATCGATATTGCAAAAAACAATCCAATGAAAAAAGTGGTTTTTCTTGCCGTTGGTTTCGAAACTACGGCTCCGGTTGCTGCTGCCACTATTATTGCGGCAGAAAATGCCAGTGTGAAAAACTTCTTCGTGCTCTCAGCTCATAAGCGAGTTCCGCCTGCGTTAAAAATGTTATTAGCGAATGGAGATGTCAATGTGGACGGCTTTTTATTACCTGGTCATGTTTGCGCTATTACAGGTGAAAGCCCTTATCATTTTTTAGCTGAGCAATATCATATTCCCGCCGTAGTGACCGGATTCTCTGCGATAGACATCCTGCAGGCCATCTATACGCTGGTTAAGCAGATTGAAACAGGCGAAGCCTTAGTGGGGAACCAGTATAAGCAGGTGGTCAAGCCGGAAGGCAATCCTCATGCATCCCGAATTTTAGATCAAGTTTATGGTAAAGCCGATGCTGTATGGCGTGGCTTAGGGAAAATTGCGAATTCCGGGCTGGAACTGCGAAGCAATTATACTTCTTTTGATATTACCAATGACATGCCGATTGACGTGCCAAACCAGCCCGAACATTCCGCCTGTCGGTGTGGAGAGGTTCTGCGGGGGAAAATAACGCCTCGCGAATGCTTGCTGTTTGGAAAAACGTGTACACCGGAGCAGCCGGTAGGTGCCTGTATGGTTTCTGTGGAAGGGACTTGTGCTGCGTGGCATAGATATGGCACCTGGAGGTGGCAGGGATGAAAGACGAACGAATCCAAATGGGGCATGGCAGCGGCGGTAAGCTGAGTCATGACTTAATCGCTGACATCATGCTTCCGGCATTTAAAAATCCAATTTTAGCTGAAATGCATGATGGGGCTAAGCTTCAAATACAAGCGGCAAAATTGGCCTTTACTACTGACTCATTTATTGTGAAACCAGTGTTTTTCCCTGGGGGAGATATTGGTAAGCTGTCTGTTTGCGGGACAGTCAATGATCTGGCCATGACAGGCGCTGTACCGCTATATTTATCGGTGGCTTTTATTCTTGAAGAAGGCTTTCCTGTTCAGGATTTGAAAACCATTGTTCAGTCAATTCAAACCGCTGCTGCAGAAGCTGGAGTTTTTATTGTGACTGGAGATACCAAGGTCGCTGAAAGAGGGGCTGTTGATGGTATTTATATCAACACTGCCGGGATAGGAAAAATTATGGATGATGTTGATATTACACCTGCTCGAGTTCATGCCGGACAAGATATTATCCTAAGCGGTCACATTGGGGATCATGCAGTTTCGGTTATGGCCGAACGCCACGGAATCACTTTACCGCAGGCGATTACCAGTGATTGTGCTCCCTTAAATGGTCTAGTCAAGGAAATGTTGCTGGCAGTACCGCAAATTTCGATTTTACGGGATCCTACTCGCGGAGGGGTAGCGACCATCTTAAATGAAATTGCCAGCCAGGCTAAAGTCGGAATTCTTTTGAAAGAAACAGCAATCCCCATTCGGCCGGAAGTTGCGGCAGTTTGCGATATGCTGGGATTTGATCCGCTGTATCTTGCTAATGAGGGAAAAATACTCGCATTCGTTGATTCAGCATATAGTGAGCAATTGGTAGGCGTCATGCATCAGCATCAATATGGCAGGGATGCAAGAATAATTGGCAGTGTTACCGCTAATAATCGAGGGTCAGTAGGTCTTAGAACGACGATAGGTGGGGTTAGATTGCTGGATATGCTAGCTTCTGATCAGCTTCCACGTATTTGTTAAGCGATGTTTGTAAATGATGTATGCTCTGTGTTAAAGCAATTCATCATACAAAACATGCATGCTGTTAGAACAGAGAGTAGAATAAACGAAGCCTTAACATTAGGGGTTTTCTTAATCAGGATGCAGGCAAGCACTCTTAAGAGAAATCGGTGAACATAAAACCAAGATTGAACAACTCCTTGGTAATTATGGACAGGCTAAACTTGATTCTTATAAAGCGGAACGATTAGCCAAGGTGATGGAAGAGACTCAAAATTATCGCGGTGAATGGCAAAAAGCTTTAGATATGGCCATGACAGGTAAACAGGCTGAGGATTTTTGCAGGAGTTTATTTCGTTATAGCCAATAAAGAAAACTATAGTTGCCTGAATCTGGAAGATGTTAACACTCAGTGGAGTTTTTCTCAAAGTTAACCTTATGGAGGAGGAATCATATGATCAGCCATTTTGATTTTGTGCTGCCAACCAAAATAAGATATGGGTTGGGAATGATCCAATGTTTGGGAGAAGAATTGCGCCTATTACAAGCAAAAAAGGTAATGATCATTACCGATAAAGGGCTTGTTCATGCCGGACTGGTTAGTAAGATTATTGACCTCGTTCAGGCGGAAGGCCTTAATTGTATTACCTATGATGACATTGAGGCCAATCCAAAAGATTACAATGTAGAGTTAGCTGCTCAGGTGGCAAGAGAAGAAGCCGTTGATATGATCATTGCTTTTGGTGGCGGCAGTCCTATTGATGCAGCAAAAGCTGTTGTAGTTCTGGCAAAACAAGGCGGAAAAGTCAGAGACTATCAAGGAAAAGGCAAAATCAAAGAAGATTGTATTCCCCTAATTACCATTCCGACAACAGCAGGGACAGGCAGTGAAGTAACATTTTCCTCAGTTATTACTGATACCAAAGAAAAGTTCAAATTTACGATCAAAAGTCCGGCTATAGCTGCCAAAGTGGCCATTGTTGATCCTGAACTTACATTGACAGTACCGCCGTTAGTAACTGCAGCTACCGGTATTGATGCGCTGACCCATGCCATCGAAGGCTATACTGCCAATTGCACGGAGCCGATAGCCGAAGCGGTAGGCTTGTATGCGGTGGAATACATTGCCAATCATATTGTGGAAGCTGTGAAGAACGGCGCAAATCTAGAAGCAAGAGATCATATGATGATGGGCAGTCTGCTGGCTGGCCTATCCTTTAGTCATGCTGATGTTGCTTCAGTGCATTGTATGGCAGAAGCACTGGGCAGTCTGTATGATGCGCCGCATGGGATGTGCAACGCCATTTTGCTGCCGTATGTGATGGAATACAATTTGCCTGCAGCAGAATACAAATATGCCCGGGTTGCCAGAGTCATGGGCATTGACGAGCCAGATGACCGTAAAGCAGCCGTAAAAGGCATTGACTATATCAAAAAATTATCCAGGGAAATCGGATTACCTGGCATCAAAGTGCTGAATATTCATCAAGATGATTTTATGCTCTTAGCCGAAATGTCAGTCAAAAACGGCTCAAATGACAGTAATCCAAAAACCATTACCAGAGACGATTATGTAAGAATATTTCAGCAGGCCTATGATGACAAAAATGCCTGCTAGAATGGGGCGTTACCAGAAGCATATACCATGAACTTATTACAATAGAAGCAATTAAACCCTGCACTCATTGCCCAAATGCGTTGCAGGGTTTAATTGCTTCTACTTTCTGGCAATGCTGGTTAGTTTTGGGAAGGAAAAGAGTATAGCAGTACAGAACGTTTCAGCAAGATACCAATTCTAAAATATTTTGTCAGTTTTCACTGTCGAAGTGTGCGTATCATGATGCGGTTCCTATAAGTTGAAGAGGAGAAAAAATGGAAGAAAATAATTCCGGAGACACAACTCAAAGCCAGCAAGCTGAAAGACATTCCTCAGTATCGGTGGTGGAAGATGATGCCGAACTGTCTCAGGAGGAGTTAGACGTACTCAATAGGATTATTGCTCTGTTATGCAAAGGCAGCGGTATTAACTTCGCCGAATACAAGCAGCTTACGATAAAACGGCGTATTATGCACCGAATGGCTTTACTGAAGATAAGTAAGCTTGACGATTATATCGCTTATCTGCAGAAAAATAGCGCAGAAGTTAGCGCTTTGCAGCAAGATATACTGATTAATGTCACACGGTTCTTCCGTGATCAGCACGCATTCGATAGCTTGAAAAAGGTGGTCTTTCCTTCCATCGTTAATACGACCGCACCCCATGCGCCCATTCGGCTGTGGGTGCCCGGATGTTCGACTGGTGAGGAAGCCTATTCACTGGCCATTGCTTTGATGGAATTTTTGAAGGACAACACTGTTCATCGGAGTATCCAGATTTTTGCCACCGATATTAATGAAGCAGTTATCGGCAAAGCACGGACAGGAATCTACAGCAAGACCATCATGACCGACGTTTCGCCGGAGCGTCTCAGCCGGTTCTTTATCGAGGTAGAGCAGGGCTATCAGGTTAGTAAGACCATTCGCGATATATGCGTATTTGCCAAGCAGGACATTGGTCAGGATCCGCCCATTTCCAAAGTGGATCTTGTCAGTTGCCGCAATGTAATGATCTATTTTGGACCGGCATTGCATAAGCGAATATTCCCGATTTTTCATTATGCCTTGAATCCCAACGGCTTTCTCATTTTAGGGGCGTCTGAATCTGTCGGTGTATTTGCTGACTTGTTTGATCTGGTGGATAAAAGGTACCGGATTTACACGAAGAAATCGGTAGCCAATCCGATGGTATTTGAATTTTATGCTGCCGAGTATGCTGCAACGATCCCAAATCACGGCACGGGCGAGTCAGACGCTTTAAACGGATCTTGGTTGGATGTGAAAAAAGAGGCTGATCGGATTGTTCTCGGCAAATATTCCCCGCCAGGTGTCATTATCAACAGCAAGCTGGATATTATCCAGTTTCGGGGCCGTACTGGTGTTTATCTTGAGCCGGCGTCAGGGATGCCGAGCGTAAACCTGCTGAAAATGGCCCGAGATGGGTTATTCGCCGGACTGCGGGCGGCCATCAGTCAGGCCAAAAAGGAAAATGTACTGGTCAAAAAGGAAGGCCTGCACGTTCTTAAAAACGGACATTCATTACCGGTTAGTGTTGACATTGTTCCGATCAATGGACCATTCCCAAAAGGCGAATACTTTCTGGTTCTCTTCCATGAGCATGCAGTGCAGTCAAAGTCCAATAGTACGCATGACAATGGCACTGCGTTTCAAGAAGATTTTCATGAGGCGCGGGCTGTTGACGAGATTTCCCGCTTGACACAGGAAGTTACAGCCACAAAAGAATACCTGCAGTCGATTATCGACCAGTATGAAGCGGTAAACGAAGATCTGAGGTATGCGAATGAGGAAATACAATCAAGCAACGAAGAACTGCAGAGCATGAATGAAGAAATGGAGACCTCCAAAGAAGAACTTCAGTCGACCAATGAAGAGTTGATGACCCTAAATGAAGAACTAGGGACCCGCAATATGGAATTGAATCATGTTAACAATGATATGATCAATCTACTGCGCAGTATCAACCTCCCTGTTCTCATACTCAGCAATGATTTGCGTATTAGGCGATTTAACTCGGTTGCCGAAAAAGCATTTAATTTAATCAGTGCTGATGTTGGACGACCAATCAGCCATATTAAGTCCAATTTTGATGTTCCCGATCTGGAGCAAGCCAGCCTTAAGGTCATTGATACGCTAAACAGCATTGAGCAAGAAGTCCAGGATCGCTGGGGCCACTGGTATTCCATGCAGATACGTCCTTATCGGACTGCAGATAACAAGATCGATGGCGTTATCATTACTTTTGCCGATATTGATGTCATCAAACAAAGCAATAAAGTTATCCAGGCGTTCCGGGAGTATGCCGAAGCCATTGTGGAAACCGTAAGGCATCCTATGGTTGTGCTTGATGACAGCTTGCGGTTAAAAACAGCCAACAAAGCTTTTTATCAAACGTTTCGGATAACAGAGGGAGAAGTGATAGGTCAATCTATTTTTCAAATAAAAGATAAGCAGTGGGACATTCCTGAATTGGCCACCTTGATGGCTGATCTTTTGGAGCATGATAGGGCGTTCGAAGATTTTTCGGTTACTGGAAAATTTCCTGATATTGGTGAAATGACCATGCTGATCAATGCCCGCCGGATTGTAAAATTACACGATAATAAACTAATTTTGATGGCCTTTGAAACCGTTGTCTCGCTGCCAGGATAACAGAGCCATATGTGGCAAAAGTCAGGAAGTGTCTAGGGGATGATCAGGAGGAGAATATATGGCTTGTTCAGATGCCGAAGGTAAGCCGGGATTCATTCATCCCGCGAAACCGCCCCTATTTACGGATAATACCGGAACAGAAGAAATTCAGCGACTGAAATATGAATTGCAGGCCCGGGAACTGGACTTGGAGGTTCAGTGCCGGACGATGCAAGCGACGCTAGGGGAGTTGGAGGAATCCCGCAACCGCTATGCGGATCTTTATGATTTTGCGCCGGTTGGGTATGTGACTTTCGACGAAAGGGGTTGTATCAGTGAGATTAATCTTGCTGGCGCGGCCTTATTAGGCATGGAGCGAGCGCGATTGCTCGGCATTCCGATGACTGTATTTCTTGATAAAGGTAGTTATAAGCTTTTTTTTGATCATCTTAAGACCTGCAAATTGACTGGTCAAAAAGTTATTACCGAATTGAAGTTTATCCCTAAGAATGCTGCGGCCATCCATGCTCAGATTATTAGTATGCCGTTGCCAGGTGCTAGTGACTATGGATCACAATATAGGTCAATTATCGCTGACATTACTGCACGCAAGCTCATGGAGCAAGAGATGTCTCACATCGACAGGTTAAATCTGATTGGGGAAATGGCTGCTGGTATTGCCCATGAGATCAGAAATCCCTTAACGACAGTAAGAGGTTTTCTGCAATCCTTCATACGCAAGACGGAATTTTCTCACTTTAATTCGCAGTTCAATTTAATGATCACCGAATTAGACAGAGCTAATTCTATCATTACAGAATACCTTTCCTTAGCCAGAAACAAACGCCTTGACCAATCACCACAGAACTTGAATAAGATTATCGAAGCCATGTTACCATTAATGGAATCGGATGCATTACTTCATGAAAAGTGGATTGCTCTGGAATTATCGGCTGATCTCCCTTCGTTGTTTCTGGATGCTCAGGAGATGCGTCAATTAATCCTCAACTTGGCCAGAAATGGTTTGGAAGCTATGCCGCCAGGAGGGAAACTGACAATTGGTACATTTATAGAAGATGAACAGGTGGTTTTATTCATTCAAGATCAGGGAGTGGGTATTCCGGCAGATATTATGCAGAATTTAGGCAGGCCTTTCCTTACGACGAAAGAAAACGGCACCGGTTTGGGATTGCCGATATGTTTTAGCATAGCCAATCGGCATAACGCAAAAATTAATGTTAAGACAGGAGAATCGGGAAGCACTTTCATGGTGAAATTCCCGCGGTAATAATGATGATGCCCTGCCGCTCATTGTGAATGAGTGCCAGGGCATCATCATTATAGGCTGTGCTATTTAATCTGGTTAATCTATTTCCGTTTTTCTTCGATAAGACAAAATGGTGAATACTAGAATCAGGCTAAATCGGGAATAGTAAAATAAGTAACTTTTTTTGCTATAGGAGCATTTATGGATACATCTCAGCAACAACAGGCACGGAGACCCAAGGGCACGATGAACTCTTTGGCAACTAATTTTTTTCACTTGCGTAATCCTATCACTATGGCATGGTGGTCAGCAGCCTATCCGGGATTTGGCCATATTAGTATGGGAAATTATATTAGCGGCTTTCTGCTATTCTTTTGGGAGATGACAGTTAATACTCAGGGTAAAGTAAATTTGGCGATTTTATATTCGTTCACCGGCCGCTTTGATATGGCGAAAGAAATTGTTAATAACCGTTGGCTGTTGCTTTATGTGCTGGTCTATATTTTTGCCATATGGGACAGCTATCGCCTGGCGCTCCAGTTTAATCAGTTGGCTATCTTAGCGGATCGAAATGAAGAAACTATTCAACCGGTTAGTGTATCGTTTGTAGAGATCAATGCGTTAGATCAACGCTCGCCCTGGTGTGCGGTAGCCTGGACTATCTTGGCGCCAGGCTTGGGGCACATCTATACGCACCGGATTCCTACAGGCTTTTTTATTATCATTTGGTGGATGGTAATCGCTTATTTTTCTTTTTTATTTCAGAGCGTACAATATAGTGCTCTAGGGTTATTTGAAGAGGCAAAAGTGATTGTTGATCCAGAGTGGCTGATGTTTCTTCCATCCATCTACGGCTATGCAATCTATGATGTCTATGTGAATACGGTAGAGTTTAATCGCATCTTTGAGAAGGAACAAGCCTCATTTTTTAAGAGCAATTATCAAAGCTCAAATTTTAAAATGCCGACAGAGGTGGAATCTGCGATGTACATTACAGCTTCCTTTGATCATTCCATCAAAATAGAGCTCGCTATTTCAGAACTTGAACAAAAAGGAATAACGTCTGCGAATATTTGTGCTATCCCCATGAATTCTCCTCAAAAACATATGAAGATGTTTGATACTATTCACAGAGCCGATGGAATGAGTCTATTTGATTTGCCTACTGTGTTTGGTACAATCGCCATGCTTTTTGGCGTCATGTGGGGCTTTATGTGGACCTGGGGGCCGATCATTTGGGGACTGCTTGGCCTTTTCGGCGGAGGGGCTATCGGATTTGCGTTCAAATACCTGTACTATAGACTATATGCACAGAAGCAGCCAAAGGCAGGCAAGGTGACCGAGGTGGTGCTTATTGTAGCCTGTCAGAAAAATGATGCTGAAATGGTAGAGCAAGTACTAGCTGGCCATTTGGCTTTCAGTATTGGTCGTAAGGAGTAGTGTAAGATGTTAGTTCCGGATTCCGCCCGTCAAATTCTCGGTATGCATGAGCTGTTTAGTCATTTCAGAAAAGAGGTATGGATTACTGATGTTCTGTGGTCCTGGCAATGGTGGCTGCTGCTAGCGCTCCTTTTTTTGCCGTGGGCGGTGTGGTGGCGTCTGGTGGATAAAAACCGGCTTACTGAAATCTGTCTGTTCGGTATGTTCGTGCTTGCCACAGCCTCCTGGATGGACGAACTCGGGACCGACCTGATACTATGGTATTATCCTTATAAGGTCATTCCCTGGTATCCTCAATTGGTACCGATCAACTATTCTGTGCTGCCAATTACCTATATGCTCATCTATCAATATACTCCCAAATGGTCTACGTACGTTATAGCAATGACGGCAATGGCTGCCCTTTATTCCTGGGTTGCTGAACCTGCGCTGGCGTTTATGGGGATTTATCAAGTAGTCACCTGGAAGTTTAGTTATTCCTTCCCCTTGTATTTGCTAATTGCGGTTAGCCATAGATGGTTACTGGAGCGGATCCTGTCAATAAGCAGAACATATAGTAAAAAATAAAATTTATGACTGGTCGTTGCCTTCATTATCTTCTTTACCGCTTACTGGCTTTAAGGCTGGCTGCAGGTTAAAGGATGTGGAGGCACTTTCTTTCTCTGAAAAGACAAAAATACCCTCCTGCCAAATTTGATAAGCGTAGAGAATAATGCCAAGAATAGAGGTCATCAAGACATCCAGCATGGGACTAACCTGTTGAAATTGAATTACCCCCCGGCTTTCCAGGAAATAATTTTCAAATATCAGTGTATAGAACAAGTTCAATGCTGCGTCAGCGGCTACGTATAGCCAAAATCGCCTATAGGTAAATTTAAACAGCCACATAGTCGCGACCGGAATCGGGCCATACAGATAAGGGATGGTTTGGAAAGGAAAGAATTTTACTGGGTATACCCACCACCCTAGTGAGATACCAATTTCCAGGATCATGGCACTGGTTACAGTGGCGAATAAGGCTACAGGAAAGAAACGCTTGATATCTGCTTTTTTCATAAAAATCAGCGTCAACCAAGAAAGCGCAAATAGGCCTGTGAAGATGGTTTGATTGCTCATAATCAGGTAACACCTCTTGATTTCATACTATAATGCTAGTATGTACCTGTAATAAACAATTAATATGTATGCAACAGTTGGATTGATTGTCGTGATAACCTTCGTATGATAAGATGAAGAGGAATATAGCGAGCGGCTTGCAAGTACCAACTCACTCGAAGGTGGAATAACATTATGAAGACAGTCATCTCTAATATCGCACATATCCAGTCTTTTGTGCAGGAATATGCGGAAACCATCACCGACGTTTTGGAATTAGCTGTAACCATCATTGACGAAGAATGTATTAGAATTGGCGGGACAGGTCCTCATGCTGAAAGTATCGGCAGACCGATACCTTGCGGATCTTTTTTTCGGCAGGTCATTGCCAGTGGTCAGCCGGGATTGATTTATGATCAAGATGGTACAAATGTCTGCCAAAACTGTGACACTTCTTTTTACTGCCAGGAGCTGGCCACCATGGGTTTTCCGATTAGCAAACAAGGACAGATTGTGGGCGTTATTGGTGTTATCGCCTTTACTGCTGAACAGAAAGATCGTCTGGTAGGTAATTCAGAAAAATTTCTATCTTTTCTTCGGCATATGAGCAGTTTGCTTGAAAGCAAGCTGCTCATGCTGGATGATCAATGGCGGCTGCAAAATCAGGTTCAGGAAGTATTGGAAACAGTAAATCAGACCTATGTGTTTGGTACTATGCTGGGGCGAGATAAAAATTTCATCCAATTCCTGCAGAAAGCAGAGCGAGTGGCAACTAGCAATTCGACCATTCTGATACGGGGAGAAAGCGGCACTGGTAAGGAGTTGTTAGCCAAAGCGCTTCATGCGGAAAGTGCCCGCAGCCAGCAGCCATTTGTGGTGGTAAATTGTCCGTCGATTCCAGCGAATTTATTGGAAAGTGAACTTTTTGGCTATGAGTCCGGTGCTTTTACTGGTGCCAATAAGGCAGGCAAAAAAGGCAAGTTTGAACTTGCGGATAAAGGTACGATATTTTTGGACGAGATTGGCGATCTTCCTATCGCGCTTCAGCCTAAATTATTGCGGGTTATTCAAGAGCGGTCTGTCGAACGGGTTGGTTCGGCCAAGCCACTGTCGTTGGATGTCCGGATTATTGCAGCCACCAATAGAGACTTGGAAAAAATGGTGAGAGAAGGACAGTTCCGCGAAGATTTATATTATCGCCTGAATGTTATTCCGCTGACTATTCCACCATTGCGCTTGCGGCCAGTCGACATTCCGCTGTATATAGAATGTTTTTTAATAAAATTCACCAAAGAATTAAAGGCAAGGCCGCTGAAAATGGATGAAGCGCTGCGGCGTTGGCTGATGAATTACTATTGGCCAGGCAATGTGAGACAGCTGGAGCATGTCATTGAGTATATGGTCAACATTGCAAAAGGAGAGGTTCTTACCTTGCAGGAACTTCCTACTCATTTGATTAGCAATGAAGGCCAAAGCGCTGTCGAAGCTGGCCTTGATGAGCAATTGGCGGATTATGAAAAGCAACTGTTGAGGACCTATGTTGAATCCGGTGCGACGCTGGCAGATAAAAAACAGGCGGCAGAACGATTGAAGATTAGTTTGGCCACTTTATATCGGAAACTAGAAAAATATCAACTCTAAGGATCCAAATGCTTTTTCTCAAAAATGAGAATAGCTTTTCTACATTGCGAAACCAGGGATTGTACAAATGCAGCAACACTTAACAGGTTTTTGTTCGCAGTTTTGCGAAGGCGGCAAGACAAGTGCTGACGAAATATTGTCGTTTTATCCTGATTCTCTCAATACAAAAATTTTAAACCCCTGAGAAATGCTGCTTATTAAGGCGAATTTCTCAGGGGTTTTGACTGCAAGCAAAGGTTCTAGAAAGCCTGGCATAGTTCTTGCGTAAGGTTGATGTCAAATCACTCAAACTAACGGAGGAATTTATCCATATGAATACTCAAAAAAGCAACCGTTATATTCAAATACTAAAAGAAGAGCTGGTTCCAGCGCTAGGCTGCACTGAACCCATTGCAATTGCTTATGCAGCGGCTAAGGCCAGAGCGGTTTTGGGCTGTTTTCCTGATCATGCAATCGTGGAATGCAGCGGCAATATCGTGAAAAATGCTAAGAGTGTAACTGTTCCTTATACGGGCGGCTTAATGGGCATTCGGGCCAGCATGCTGGCTGGACTTGTTGGCGGCAACGCTGATTATAAACTGGAAGTGCTATCTGCTTTAACTCCAATGCATAGGACTGTTGTAAAAGAATTGCTGGATCAGAGCTTTGGCGAGGTAAGGCTGCTGTCAACAGAGAATAATCTGCATCTTATCGTACATGTAATGGGGCAAGAAGAAACGGTGACAGTAGAGATTAAAGACAGTCATAGTCATATCTGTAAAATTACCAGAAATGGCCAAGTGGTTTATCAGCATGAAGCTGACCGCGAGCCTAATTCAGGAAGTAACACCGATCGTCAGGGGCTATCCGTAACGGATATTTACGAATTTGCCAACACCGTGTCATTAGATAAAGTTAGCAGCCTGCTCGCACGACAAATGGAGTACAATATGAATATTGCCGATGAAGGTATGCGCGGAGATTATGGGATCAATATTGGCCGTATTTTGCTGCTAACTGGTCATAACAGAGGTGTGCTGGATAAGATCAAAGCTTATGCTGCAGCCGCCTCAGAGGCTAGAATGAGTGGCTGTATTCTGCCTGTCATCACCAATTCCGGCAGTGGCAATCAAGGAATTACAGCATCTGTTCCTGTTATTGTATATGCCCGGGAGCAAGGCTTGTCTGAAGAAAGCTTGTATCGGGGGCTGGTATTCTCCAACCTATTGAATATCCATCAGAAAACATTTATTGGTCGTTTATCGGCTTTTTGCGGTGCCGTTAGTGCAGCTTGTGCCAGTGGTGCTGCAATTACTTATCTTGCAGGCGGTAGTCTTGAACAAATTAATCAAACCATCACCAATACGCTGGCTAATGTTTCGGGTATTGTCTGTGATGGAGCTAAGCCATCCTGTGCGGCAAAAATCGCTTCCTGTTTGGATGCTTCCTACTTATCACATGTATTGGCTATGGAGGGAAAGGCTTATCAAGCAGGTAACGGCATTTTAAAAGCCGATGTGGAAGAAACCATTGCTGCTGTCGGACGCATTGCCTACAAAGGGATGCGCGCTACTGATATCGAAATTCTCGAAATCATGCTGGAGGCCTAAATCCATCATCGCTAGAATATCTAGCTGAAGCAGGCGTATGGGTTGGCGGTAGCCAGTTAGAACTGGAAACATTGGCATCGGCAGTAATTTCCTGGTTTATGCGAATTATGGGATTTTTGCAGGATTTTTCTGTTTTTACGGTAATTGTAGTAAGTATGTAATGTGCATAATGGATTGACTTAAAGTAACTTTTTGACTGTCTGTTTTGCGTACTGAAACAACTGCTGGATGCGAGGTAGAGAATTTGAATATAATGGGAATCGTAGCTGTTATTGCAAATCAGCGCCATGTTGCAGCGGTACGCCGTGGTGTTTTGTTGAATATGCCATTGGTGGTCATTGGTGCTTTCTCAACCATGCTGGCCAATGTATCAGTCCCGTGGTACCAAGAGCTTATGATGGCTCTTTTTGGTCCCCATTGGGACGTATTATGGCGAGCTATTACCGATGCTTCGCTTAATGGATTCTCAATCTTGCTGGTGATTTCAATTAGTTATTTCTTAGCTGAGAGTTATGACCAAGTGAGCAGCAGCCCAATTTCTTCTCTTACTGTAGCTCTTGTATCCTTTGTTTGCCTAATGATGTTAATACTGCCGCTGAGTCGCGAGGAAAGTAATGGTCTAATGTTTGGGTGGGCGGGAGTGAACGGTATTTTTTTTGCAATATTTGCAGCGCTGACTTCTGCTGAAATTTTATTGCGGTTATTTTCGATCCAAAGGTTTAAGATTCGACACTTTGCTGATGTTGCAGACCCTATTCTTTCTCAGGGATTGGCTTGTATTCTTCCGGCAGCCGGAACTATTTTGGTTTTTGCATTCATAAGAATGGGCGCGGCCGCAGCTAATATTCAGGACCTCCATACGCACTTTTATGCACTGCTGGAAGGCTTATTTCAAACTATTCAGAGTCCATTGGGTGAGATGATTATTTTTAATCTATTGGTTCATTTATTATGGTTTTTCGGGTTACACGGTAACAATATTATGGAGCCTGTCTTAGCGAATATCCACTTAGCCAACATTCAGTCCGTTGAGCAGTTTATTGGGGTTAATGGTCAATTAGGAATTGGTTTTACAAAAACTTTTTTTGATTGTTTTGTATTAATCGGTGGTGCAGGCTCGACAATATCGCTGATGTTAGCTCTGTTCCTTGGTTCGAGAAGGGGGAATATGGCATGGCTGAGCAGATTGTCAGTTGCACCTGCCATCTTTAATATTAACGAATTACTCATCTTTGGATTACCCATTGTTCTCAATCCAATTTTTTTCATTCCATTTATTCTGGTGCCGATCGTGCTGACTTGCGTTTCTTATCTGGCAATCAGCATGGGATGGGTAGCCATTGTTGTGCAAAATGTTCACTGGACTACTCCGCCGCTGTTTAGTGGTTATCTTGCTACTAATTCCTGGAGTGGTGTGGGGCTGCAACTGCTTGAAATTGTCATCGGTGTCCTGATCTATCTGCCCTTTGTTCTTATAAATGAAAAGCAAAAAGCTGAGGAAACTAACAAAGCTTTTAAGATTTTGCTTGACGAAGCGAAAACTATTTCTCCTCAATTTAGAAAAGAACTATTGAACAGACATGATGGCGCAGGGATTTTAGCCCGAATGCTGGTACACGATTTGAAGCATGCCGCGGATAAAGGGGAACTTTTTCTTGAATACCAGCCACAGGTTAACCAGGATAATCGTGTTGTTGGTGTCGAAGCATTGCTGCGTTGGTCTCATAAACTCTATGGAAGAATTCCGCCGCTGTTGACTATTGCTATAGCTGAAGAAGCCGGATTCATACAAAATATTGGCAGCTGGGTTATTCATACTGCTTGTCAGCAACTAAGCCAATGGAAGAGTGTGGGGGTTGATGGCATTCGCATGTCGGTCAATGTATCTGCCGCTCAATTACAAGATCCATTGTTTATTAATGGATTATTTTCAGCCCTTGCGAGTAATCGGTTGCAGCCTCAGGATCTTGAAATTGAGGTTACTGAAAATATTGCCCTTACCAATGACTCTGTAACTAACGATAATCTTACTAAATTGAGGACAAACGGGGTCAGAATCGCCATTGACGATTTTGGTATGGGTCATACGTCTTTGCGCTATATCAAGCACTTTCCTGTCGATACGCTCAAAATTGATGGGATGCTGAGCCGGGATATCATTCAGGATAAAAATTGCCAGGAAATTATTAGCTCAATTGTTTCATTATGTTCCTCCTTGAATATCGAGACCATCGTTGAATATGTAGAGACTCGGGAACAGCGCGATCTACTTAAACAACTAGGCTGCTTGCGATATCAAGGATATTACTATAGTAAACCGTTGCTGCCGATTCAGTTGATTGAATATGTTCTCATTCAGAATAAAATGGATCTTTGTGAAGTGGCCATTTGTTCAGAAGCTGACTGAAAGACAAATGGATAATATAAAATTGCTGGTTTTGATGGGATTAGATGTATACGCCCGCTTATCATGCATAAATAAAGCAAGCAAGCAGGTCTATAGACCTGCTTGCTTGCTTTATTTATGCATTTATTGAGCAAATAGCTCTCTAAAGAATGCTTTCATTGCTTCAAAGGAACGCCTGTCAACCTGGCGGTTATAGGCTGGCGAGTTTGGATTCGTAAAATTATGAGCCGCGCCGCTGTACACATTGAGCTGCCAGTCAACATTGGCTTTACGCATTTCATTCTCAAAGGCAGCTACTTGGGCTGGTGGCACAACCGGATCCTCTGCACCATGCAGGACTAAAACTTTGGTATGAATGCTGCTGGTATCGGCAGGCGTGTCTAAATTCCCGTGAAAACTGACTACGCCAGCGATGTTGGCACCGCTGCGAGCCAATTCCAGAACAGTCATCCCGCCAAAGCAGTAGCCGATAGCCCCTAGCTTGTCTGGATCAGTTAAAGGATGGTTACGCAATATATCCAGCCCCGCATTGACTCGTAAGCGAAGGAGCATCCGGTCGTTTTTCAATTCATTGGATACTTTTGCAGCTTCTTTATTGTCGACTGGTCGGATGTCTTTTCCGTAAATATCTGGTGCAAATGCGATATAGCCCAGACTAGCCAGCTGTTGAGCTCTGGCTCTTACATAAGGGCCTACTCCTAGCCAGTCATGGACGACAAGTACGCCAGGGCGTTTACCTTTAATGGAATCATCATAGGCCAGGTAGCCTTCTAGTACGGTTGTTCCTTGCTTGTACTCAATAACCTCACCACGAATCTGGGCAAATGCCGTAGATGCGCTGATTGATAGCATAATGACAAGAATGAGTAGGATGCGCATATTGTTCCTCCTTATTATGAAATTATTCTCTATAACGTTGTTCCATAACTGGATATAAACTCCTGCAAAACAGAGAAAGAAACTGCAATCTTGGTGATTGCAGTTTCTTATTGTGCAAGGAAGGATTTTAAGCAAGTTGTGTAATAACAAGGTGTGCTGAAACTGGTCTTGTTCCTCCGGCGAGTGGCGTGATGGTTAATGCCGTTGAATTTCCAGCGGGGTTTCGTACAGTGAGTATTGAATTGAAGACTGTCGTGGTTACTAACGCTAAGCCTACTATCTGTGAAGTCCCTGTTGCGCGACCGACCACCGTATAAGCTAGGTCAGCACCATTGACAGTTAAAATTAGTTGCCCCGCTTCGGTCACACTCACTTGCAACAGGACCTGATAAGTGCCAATTGCAGCCAAGTTGAATGTGCTGGGACCAGTACGGGCAATAGTGGTTCCGCTGGTAGGGCCGTCTTGGGGGAAACTTACATCTGTACCGGGAGCAACTGTTGCTGCATTGTCAGGAGGCATCAGTGCAAAAAAATCCGCAAAGTTTAATACTCCTCCAGCTCCAGTGGCGCCAGTAGCACCGGTAGAACCTGCGCCGGTAGCCCCAGTGGCCCCGGTAGCACCTGCATCGCCAGCAGCGCCGGTGGCCCCAGTTGCTCCAGCAGCGCCAGCAGCGCCGGTGGCCCCAGTTGCTCCAGCAGCCCCAGTAGCCCCGGTAGCCCCAGTAGCACCAGCAGCCCCAGTAGCGCCAGTGGCTCCAGTAGTCCCAGTTGCACCGGTGGCTCCAGCATCGCCGGTAGCTCCAGTTGCACCGGTGGCTCCAGTAGCGCCAGTAGCCCCAGTAGCTCCGGTGGCACCAGCAGCTCCAGTAGCCCCAGTAGCGCCAGTAGCCCCAGTAGCTCCGGTGGCGCCAGCAGCGCCAGTAGCCCCGGTAGCGCCAGTAGCCCCAGTAGCCCCAGTTGCTCCGGTGGCACCAGCAGCTCCAGTAGCTCCAGTAGCTCCAGTGGCTCCAGTGGCACCGGTAGCGCCGGTGGCTCCAGTAGCGCCGGTGGCACCGGTGGCTCCAGCATCGCCGGTAGCTCCAGTAGCTCCAGTAGCTCCAGTGGCACCGGTAGCGCCGGTGGCTCCAGTAGTGCCGGTAGCGCCAGTAGCGCCGGTAGGTCCAGGAGGGCCTCCTGAAGGTCCGGTTGGCCCAGTGGGACCGGTTGGTCCGGTAGGACCAGTCACTCCAGTCACTCCAGTTGCTCCAGTTGTACCGGTCGTGCCAGTGAGACCAGTCGGACCGATAGGACCAGTAGGCCCAGTTACTCCAGTAGAGCCTGTTGCTCCGGTAGTTCCGGTAAGACCTGTTGGACCAATTGGTCCGGTGGGGCCGCTAAAGCAGCAAGGATTATGCTTAAAATTACAATCGCAACAGTGCGTATGAGGAGGTTTCGAATTATCACCTTGGCATTTGATAAACGGGCCGTGATATGGCCTTCCAAATTGATCCATTAATAACTCTCCTTTGATAGTGGTTATATAACATAGTATGTTTTTACTATCGCTGAAGGGACTTCGTTTAGAATTTTGATTGAAATTCAAATAGGACCCTAAATTCAGCCCTATTTCACTTGGATTATGCACGGGTATGAGTGCACAGCTGAAGAAAATCTAAATTCTTGATAACTTTTTCATAAATCCTCAATATGGCTTTGGTATCTTTTAGACAGAGGTTAAGCAAGGCAGGCGCGGGATAGCTGTTAGAATGTTTGAAAACATGGGAAACGAGTTTGCTGTGATTCGCCAGTAGAACAAGAATAAAGATGCAAAAATAAACGAAAACCGGTGCTTTACTATTGCCTGGGAAATGGCTTGTCCTTTAAGCTGTCAGCGGGAAACTGTATTACCTGGCATCCTCCGCTGATTGTTACTGCAGAGCAATTATCTTTTGCCTTTGGAGTATTTGAAAAGTCCATTCAGAGTTGTTCGAAAGTCATTTAGTTGATCAATCAGGCGATCTTTAATTGAAATTGCCCTAAGCTATGTATTAGCAGAGGGTGATTTCAATTTTTTTTGTTGTTAAAGTTATATTGCAAAAATTTAACATATTTATTTTCTAGATAATGGTATAATATAATTACAATATTTTCGGATCAATTACATCTGCTCGCCAATAACAAGGAAATTCTAGTGCTTTGGGAGGAGAATTGACAAGCTGTGGCATACACAATAAACCATTATGAGATTGCAAAAGTTAAACCAGGTATGGTTTTAGGAAAGCCTGTACTCAATCGGTATGGCAGGATCTTATTAGCTGAAGGTATTGAGCTGAATCAAACCCTGATCAACCGAATGCTGGAGCAATATATCACAATGGTAGCTATTCGCGAAGAGCTCTTTTATCAAAATGATAGAATTCTATTAGAGGATCCAGGCGTCTTTAATTATTTAGGAGCCGTTGCCGAAGTCAGAAATTTGATTAAGGTGATTCGACACGTTAAAAAAATTCCAGTTAAGCAATTTAAGCAGGTTGTAGAAACGCGTATCCTGCCAATCGTGGAATCTTGCGCTGCCATTAATTATCTTAATATTGACCGACCACGCGAAGAATATATCTTCCATCATTGTGTTAATGTCGCCTTACTGAGCGGCGTTATTGGCAAATGGCTGGGGTGCGGAAAAAGTGAAATTGCTAACCTGACTTTAGCGGGGCTGCTTCATGACATTGGCAAAACGCAGGTGCCTGATGAGATTTTAAATAAGGCCGGGAAATTGACGGAACGGGAAATGCAAATGATGCAGTTGCATTCGGCTCATAGCTATAAGCTGCTGAGTCAAACCGAAAATTTGCCGTTTGATGTGATGATTGGTGTTCTTCAGCATCATGAACGCCTTGACGGCAGTGGCTATCCTGGTCATTTTCAGCAGTCTAAAATACATCTTCACGCGCGGATTATCGCTGTGGCTGATGTCTATGACGCGATTACGGCTGACCGGTCTTATAGTAATAAAGCCACGCCTTTTGTAGCTGCAGAAGTGCTTGCCAATAACATGTTTTCGAAGCTGGACGCCGCCATTTGTACCACATTTCTTGAGCAATTCGAATGCTTTATGCTAGGTAATCTTGTCGAACTCACAACCGGACAAAGCGGAGAAATTATTCATCTTGGGAACTTCCTCAATCTTTCTCCAATTATAAGATGCAATAATGGCGAACTGATCAAATTGTGCAACATCAATCAAATTAGTAACGTTCGGGCGTTTATTATTCCCGATCACAAGGCTTCTAGAGATGGAAGCGGAGGATAAGGCTTGGTACGTGACTTAGAATTTACCAAAAGCAAGAACCATGCTGAATCATCAAGTCGTTTTAATAGGCTTTAATTGAAGAAGTTTTTTAATCAACAGCCCTTTGCTGGTATTCAGCAAAGGGCTGTTTTATTGATTTAGCGGTGCGAATGCTAAATATTTATTTGCAACAGACCCCAAATTACATAACCTTTCATGTTATTTTCAGAATCACTCTCTATACTTAGGTACAAAGCAAGGGTAGAAGCTTTGTGATTATAAAGTGTGAAGTTAGGGTGGTTTTATGCGTCAGCTCATCATTAATGGAGACGATTTTGGATTGCATGAATTAATTAATGAAGGAATTATCGAAAGTCATATCAATGGCTGCCTGACCAGTACAACACTCATGGCAGGAGGGCCGGCTTTTGAGCATGCTGTTGCTTTAGCTAAGCAATACCCAAAACTTGGTGTGGGAGTGCATCTCACGCTGGTTGGAGCCAGTCCGGCTGCACGAGCGGATATTAGTACTTTAGTGACCCGGGACGGGCTGTTTTTTCCTTCGTACAAAGAATTTGCATGTCAGTATATTCAAGGAAAAATAGCCAAAGAACATATTCGTCACGAGCTCTGGTGCCAAATGCAGAAGGTCATTGGAAGTGGTATTCCCATTACTCATCTTGATAGTCATCAGCATCTTCATGTGCTGCCGGGAATGGCAGAAATCATTGGCAGTCTTGCGGCCGAATTTCATATTGAAAAAATTAGAATACCTTCGGAGTCGGTATTCTTTTTCGGTCCTTCCAAAAACAGTTTTAGCCGAATTGCCGCACGGACAGTTCTTACTGCCTGTTCGACGATTGCTCAGCATTATTATAAAAAAATTGGCTTAAGTGCTCCTGAGCATTTTTATGGCATGTTATCTGGAGGAGCTATGTCGCAGAAGGTTCTGCAACATATTATAAAAACATTGCCCGAAGGGGTTACTGAAATTATGGTGCATCCCGGCAGCGACAGGACAGCTTTATCTCAGCGATTTACCTGGGGCTATCGGTGGCAGGATGAGCTGGAAGCATTGCAAAGTCAAAGCGTTTTACAGGAAATCAAGGAAAGCGGTATTGAGCTGATTAGTTATCAACAACTAGGAAGAATGCAATCAGCGTTAGAAGCGGAGGTAAGCAAACTATGAAGCTGATTTCAATTGTTGTACCAGTATTTAATGAACAAGAAAATATTCAGGTTTTTTATCAGGAAGTAAGTAAAACTATGGAAGCGCTTGACTATCCATTTGAATTGATTTTTGTTGACGATGGGTCTACTGACAGAACGGTACTGATCCTTGATCGCTTAACCCAGCAAGATCCAAGAGTAAAGGCAATTTTACTTGCACGCAACTTTGGACACCAAGTGGCACTGACCTGCGGACTTGATCATGCTGTCGGAGAGGCTGTTATTACAATGGATGGTGACATGCAGCATCCTCCTGAATTGCTGCCCCTTTTGATTCGTAAATGGGAGGAAGGGTGCGAGGTTGTTCAGACCGTCCGGATTGCTACTGAGGGAGTATCCAGGTTTAAAGAACGCTCATCAAGCTTATTCTATCGTTTGATCAATGCCATGTCCGATATTCAGATTGTCGAAGGCGGCTCAGATTTTCGACTGCTGGATAAAAAAGTTGTCCAGACATTTCAGCGTTTTAAAGAAAAAGCACGCTTTATTCGCGGAATTATCGGCGATATGGGCTATCGACAAGCACAAGTTGAATTTGTAGCGCCAGAACGTTTTGCCGGCCAATCAAAGTTCTCACTGAAAAAAATGATCGATTTTGCCCTGAATGGTATTACCGCATATTCAAAGCTGCCTTTACGCTTTGCCTTTTATCTGGGGTTACTTTTTGGTTTGCTTAGTTTTGGGCTGACGTTGGATGTCGTCTATATCAAACTATTCACTACCGAAGCAGTACCAGGCTGGGCGACAATAGCCGCCAGTGTTTTGTTATTGGGCGGACTTCAGCTTGTCGTTATGGGGATTATCGGTGAATATGTTGGCCGTATTTTTGAAGAGGTTAAACAGCGGCCGCTTTATTGGGTTCGTGGTGAATTAAAAAAAAGTGAACAGGTATTCCCTAAGCGGGAGCAGCAGGTTCATGCGGTGAGTTAAGAAGAGAAAATGGTAGAACCACGGAGCCTCAGTCTATGAAGGAGAGTGTGTTATGAAAGTACTTGTCACAGGAGGTGCTGGCTTTATCGGTTCACACATTGTGGATACTTTGATTCAGGCCAAGCATCAGGTATGTGTCTTAGATAATTTATGTACAGGATCTGCAAAGAACATCAATGATAAGGCAACATTCCTGAAAAAAGATATTCGCGATACTGATCTTAGGGGAATTTTTGCCGAAGAACGTTTTGATTATGTCGTGCATCAGGCAGCACAAACCACGGTTTCAAATTCTTCAGACAATCCGATTTATGATTGTGATGTCAATGTCCTTGGTTTAGTCAATCTCTTGGAAGCCAGTCGGCTGTCAGGTGTCAAGCGAGTTGTTTTTGCCTCAAGTGCAGCCATTTATGGCGATACCGATTTGCTGCCAATTGATGAAAGCTGCGAAACAAATCCTAATTCTTTTTATGGTCTTAGCAAACTGACTGGTGAACACTATTTGGAAATGTATTATAAAAATTTTGGGTTGGAATATGTCGCGCTGCGTTATGCGAATGTTTACGGGGAACGTCAAGGCGATCAGGGTGAAGGCGGTGTTATCAGCATATTTGCAAAGCATGTACTGTTTGGGAAGCCACTCACTGTATTTGGTGATGGCAGCCAAACTCGTGATTTTGTTTATGTTAGAGATGTTGCTGCTGCCAATTATCAGGCTTTATTCTCCCGAGCCGCCAATCGCAGTTTTAATATCAGTACAGTGACAGAAACCAGTATTCGTGATCTTATTGAACTCTTTGCTCAAATCAATGAAGAAAATTTAGATGTTGAATATGCACCGAAGCGTCATAGCGATATCCAACGCTCGGTACTCAGTCATCATCAGGCAAAAATTCATCTGCAATGGCAGCCTGCGTATGAACTAAAAATGGGCCTATATCGGTTGCTGCATGAACTTCATAATAGAATATCCGCATAAGTTAGAAATTCTTGTACTGCGTTAATCTAGAAAGGACAGTAACGACCATGATGGATCGAAAGTTTTGGCTCAATATTTTAATTATTCTTTTGGTTTCTTATTTGATGACCTTCACCTATTTAGGACATTTGCCTTTGCTTGATCCTGATGAACCGGTTTATGCCGAAACAGCGCTAGAAATGCTGCACAATCAGGATTTTATTTCACCGCGTATCTACGGCGACTTTTGGTATGATAAACCGCCCATGTATTACTGGCTGGTAGCAGGTGCGTTTAAAATATTTGGGGCCGGAGAATTTGCTGCCAGAGTTCCTTCCGCTGTGCTGGCAGCTGCAGGATCTATTTTGATGTATTTATCAGGCCGCAAACTGTTCAATGAATGTGCAGGCTTGATTGCCGCCTTGATATTGGCAAGCAGCCTGGAGTACTTCTATTTAAGTAAAGCCGCTGTTACTGACATGACCTTAACTTTTTTCCTTACAGGGGCACTGCTTGCTTTCCTTCACAAGAAAAATTACCTTTTCTATAGTTGTGCTGCTCTAGCCGTTGTTACCAAAGGGCCAATTGGCGTGTTTTTTTGTGGAGCGATTGTAGGCCTTTATTTATTGCTGACACGCAGCTTAGGGCAGTTAAGACAGTTGAAGTTGTTTAGCGGCGGTCTTTTATTTACTGCTCTTGCTGCACCTTGGTATCTGATGATGTATCACGCTCACGGCATGGATTTTATTAATACATTTTTGGGATTTCACAATGTGACCAGGTTTCTTCAGCCTGAACACCCGGAGGGGACGCTTTGGTATTTCTACATTCCGGTATTGGTAATCGGCTTTTTTCCATGGACGACTTTTATGCTGCAGGCATTTTGGATTGGAAGGCAGGCTGTGGGGAATGAGCGGAACCAGCTATTATTCCTGGGCCTTTGGGCGTCCGTTGTATTTTTATTTTTTACCATGTCACAAACTAAGCTGGTTTCTTATATTCTGCCGATGTATCCCCCATTAGCCTTGTTGGTCGGCTGGTATTTTGATAAAGCCTGGACGGAAAAACGAAGCAGCGTTCTGAAGTGGTCGGCCGCTATTTTTGCTATTGTAGTACTTGTTCTGGAAGTTGGGTTATATTTCGCCAGGAACGAATTAGCTGCGCAACCCGTACTTTTAGCTGTAATGGCAGCGATTTTATTACTGCTAGCTGTTTTAGTTGTTTGGCAGAGTTATCGAAAGAGTTTTGCTGGTGTATTGGCAGTCCATGTAGCTGGGATGATTCTGTTTACTACCTTTCTTATGGGGCATCTGCTGCCTGTTATGGCACCAGCATTTTCAAGCAAGGAAACAGTTCGTGAATTTAAGCAATATTATGACGGACAGGCTCCAGTGTATGTTGCAAAATTTTATCGGCCTGGCTTTGCGTTTTACAGCGGAATACCTGGCATCGAATTTAATCAACAAACTCTTGAGAAGGCTGTCACGGAGGACGGTAAAGCGTATTTCTTTATCCAAAAAAAATATTATGACAAGCTGCCGGAAGCATTGCAAGCAAAAGTTCATGTATTAACAACGATTGAAGATAAAATTATTTTTGTCCGTGAGGTGCATTGATATGATACAGGGAGCGGATTGTTGTGAATACTAAAGCAGTTTCAATCAGTACGTCACTATCTTCTGCAGCTAGCTGTTTTACAATATTTCTCACTGCGGTACTATTTTATTTGCTTTTCGGTCATCTGTTACCGATTACTGATCCGGTGGAATCCAATTATGCGCTTACAGCCAAGGAAATGGTACTGACATCTGACTGGTTGTCACCTAAAATATATGGTAATGTATGGTTTGATAAGCCGGTTTTTTTCTATTGGCTTACAGCTGCATCCTTTAAACTGCTTGGATTTTCTGATTTAGCAGCACGCCTGACTCCGGCCATCTTCGCTGCCTTTGGTCTTGTGCTTGTTTATTGGTTTATGAGCAAAGTCACTAGCCCGAGAATAGCTTTTCTAGCTATGATTATCCTGGGGACATCGCTTGAATATGTCGTACTGGCTAAGCTGGTCATTACCGATATGGTGTTTTTTTTCTTCAATAGCACTGCATTAGTCTGCTTCTATCTGGGATATATTAAGAGCAACGAAAGTAAAAAATGGTATCTCAGCATGTATGCCAGTATGGCACTGGCTGTGTTAACAAAAGGCCCAATTGGGCTGCTATTACCTGGCTTGATTATCGCCGTTTTCATCACAATGCAGCGTAATTGGGCCGTCCTTAGAGAAATGTCATTATTGAGTGGCAGTATTCTTTTTGCACTGATTACACTGCCCTGGTATATCGCCATGTATGGCCTGTATGGTTCTGAGTTTATCAATACTTTTCTGGGAGTTCATAACTATCTTCGGGCTACAGTTTCTGAACATCCTAAAGACAATGTGAGCTATTATTATCTTGCTGTCTATTTACTTAGTATGCTTCCTTGGTCTTTTCTGGCATTAAAAGCCTTAGTAAGAGGAGTTCAGGAACAGAGACAGAATTATTCTCCATTGATGACATTCGCTTTGATCTGGGTTTTGGGGTACTTTGGCTTTTATTCGCTGATAGCCACAAAATATGTCACCTATACGTTTCCTATTTTGTTTCCAATTTCTATTATTATGGCAATTTACCTAAATCAGCTGTTTGTACAAAATCAAGCAAAGGTCATTATTTACTGGGTGGGGATTCCATTTAGCTGCTTAATGCTGGCGTATATCTTATTGGCGTTTCTGTTTTTGGCAGATATCAGTCTTGTCGTTACGGTCATTGGCTTGCTGGCCATTTTGTTTTTTACTTGGTGTCAGGCCAAAGGCAGGCAGGCAAAATGGCTTTTCGAAATGATTTGTCTTGGTCAGATCACGGCCTGTATTTTATTGTCTGCAGTTGTATTTCCTGAATTGGCTGAAAGCCGCTCAGGGAGGGACATTGCAGAGTTCATTGCTGAAAATCAGGATTACCGGGTGGGGATGTACCAGTTCTATAGTGCTTCATCAGTCTACTATAGTGGTCATATTGCAGTGAAACTTTTGCCTTCAACTGCAATGGCGGCGAATCAGTCGGAAACGTTGGACTGGTCCAGTAAATACACCATGCCAACCCAAACCTTAGCAGAGTTCATGGCACAGTCACAGGAAAAGAACACATTGGTTGTAGTACCAGATAAAGTTAAGGCGCAATTTTTAGCGGAATATCAGGCCTTAAACCCAAGATTACAGCAAAGCAGTGACGGCCTGAATTATTACAATTTGAATTAATATATTGCAATAACCAAAGGAGATTTTTTATGCGGGTATTACTTGCTGAAGATGACGTTAAGCTAGGGAGATTGATTAAGCATATGCTGGAAAAAGCAGCGGTACAGGTGGACTGGGTTGTACGAGGGGATACAGCCATTGATTATGCTGTTCATTCTCCCTACGATGTCATTA
This sequence comes from Sporomusaceae bacterium FL31, assembly GCA_003990955.1. Classification (GTDB taxonomy): domain Bacteria; phylum Bacillota; class Negativicutes; order DSM-1736; family Dendrosporobacteraceae; genus BIFV01. The sequence continues at coordinate 103,151 of BIFV01000006.1, read as the reverse complement.
TTTTAGACTGGATGATGCCTGGCAAAACAGGGATTGCAGTTTGTGATTCTCTGCGCAAACAAAGTTATCAGGGCGCTATCCTGATGCTTACAGCTAAAGATGATGTGAATGACCGGGTGTTAGGCTTGGATACCGGCGCCGATGATTATCTTGTCAAACCTTTTGAGTTTGCAGAACTTCTAGCGAGAGTCCGTGCACTGTCTCGGCGTAGTACTGTGAAAATTAAAGAGGAAGTCTTACAGGTGGGGAGCCTTATTTTAAACCGTACCACTCGTATTGTACGACGAGGCGACAGCGATATACAGCTTACTGCCAGGGAGTATCAATTGCTGGATTTACTCATGCAAAATAGTGGACATGTTGTGCCCAGGGATTTAATCTTAGATAGAATTTGGGGTTTGGATGCAAGCATTTCATCCAATAATCTTGATGCCTATATCCGTCTTTTGCGAAAAAAGATCAGCCTTGCTGATGACGATGTTGAAATCCAAAATATCAGGGGGATTGGTTACAAATTGGAGGCTCATAATGTTTTCTGAAATTCGTAACCGTTTAACGCAGCTATATGTTGCTGTTATGGCGGTTTTTTTAGTGGCCTTTATTGTCGTAAGTTACACAGGAATCCTTTGGGTGCTGCACCGCGAAGAACAGCAGGATATCCGCGCGATTGCCGATGAGGAGGCCAGAGAGCATGTCATGCTCCTCAAGCGCAAGGATTCTGCTTTTGTACCGCAAAGTAACGCTGACAATGACGGTGAAAAAATTTTCTTTTATGTGTTTGATAAGGACGGACAGTTAGTTGATCGCGAGGAGCCTGAGGAGAAAATGCGTTCAAAGGTTGAGGCGATCATTCATAATTGGCAAATGCCTGATGGCGAAGGCAAGATTCAAAAATTTTATATTGACAACAATGAACGGGCGATCGTGATTATGTGTAGTACGACAATCTATGATGGACAAGAAGTGCTTGGACGAGTCTTTGTTGGCGAAGATATTACTTCCTATTATCAGTTGCTTAAGAGTTTGCTCATTGTATTGGTTGTAGTTGCTATTTTATTTATTGTTGCAGCGGCTTTTGTTGGGCATTTGTTAGCAGGACGGGCAATCGTTCCAATTCGGCAATCCTTTGCACGGCAGCGTGAGTTTGTTGCTGATGCATCTCATGAGCTTCGGACGCCGCTTAGTATTCTTTTGACTTCGGTCGATGTTGTTCAGACTGATGATGGAAATCAGCTTTCGGCCTTTTCTGTTCAGGTATTGGATGATATGAAAAGCGAAGTGCGAAGGATGACCAAAATGGTGGGTGACCTTTTAACGTTAGCACGGGCTGATGCAGGAGTAAGCAATATTATTAAAGAGAAGTTTGACTTGGTTCTTGTGAGTGAACAAATTATTCGCTCATTTCAGCTTGTGGCGGATGACAAAGGGGTAGCTCTTGAACTAGATCACCAAACTCCGATCACAGTGTTTGCTGACAAGGAAAGAATGAGTCAGTTGCTCTTGATACTGATTGATAATGCCATGAAATATACGCCAGCTGGAGGGCGGGTGAAGGTTGATCTTCGAACGGTTACGGGATCGAAACCTACTGTAAGCATTACGGTGCAAGATACAGGAGTCGGTATTCCTGATGAACACAAAAAGCTCATCTTTGACCGGTTTTACCGGATTGATAAAGTGAGATCACGCGAGGAAGGCGGTTCTGGGATTGGCTTGTCGATAGCAAAATGGATCGTCGATGCTCATGGCGGCACAATAAAAGTGGTCAGTATGCCTGGGCAAGGAAGCTCATTTATTGTAAATTTACCAGCCTAATGGATAGCAAAGGGATATTCAAGCTTGCTAAGCGTGAATATCCCTTTGATCAATAGTTTTTTAACAGCATTTTGGTGGGGAGAGTGTGGTTTGATCAATCTTGTGGACTGAATCATCAGTGAGTTATAACAGTGAGGTGACAGAATTTTGACCAACGGAAGCTATTTGCGTAGTGTAGAATTACTGCGTGAAAAAATACGATCTGATACAGAATACCCTTTTTGTATACCGGCAATACAAAAATTAGAGTTATTACACTTTCACCCAAAGGTGACTATGATCATTGGTGACAATGCAACAGGTAAATCTACTCTGTTAGAGGCGATTGCCGTGGGTATTGGGTTTAATCCGGAAGGTGGCTCGCTTAATTTTAATTTTGCGTCTAGGTCTTCTCATTCAGATTTATATCAATATATTCGTTTGGTAAAAGGCGTAAAAAAGCCTAAAAATGGCTTTTTTTTCCGCGCGGAAACTTTTTATAATCTTGCAACAAATATTGAAGAGCTGGATAAGGAGGAGGGAGCAGGACCCAGAATCGTTGATTCTTATGGTGGACGCTCACTCCATGAACAATCACACGGTGAAGCATTTTTTGCCGCATTTACGAACCGTTTCAGTGGACAAGGGTTATATATACTGGATGAGCCGGAAGCGGCCCTTTCGCCTTTGCGGCAAATGGCGATGCTTTCCACAATTCATGATTTGGTTTGCAAACAGTCACAGTTTATTATAACGACCCATTCACCGATTATTATGGCCTATCCTGATGCAAAAATTTTGCAGTTGACGGATAAAGGCTTTGAAGAAGTTGGCTATGAGCAGACTGAGCACTATACTGTGATGCGTGAATTTATGAATAACCGTGAAAAAATGCTGAAAATTTTATTGGAATCCTAATACGGATGCTTAAATTAAGCCGTAATTCGTTTATTTCTTAAGAACCATAAGAACTATCATGCACGTAACCTCATAATCTATCAGGGGGGGAATGAAAAGTGCATATGAGTTCACTCAATAAAATGGATTGGTTTGTAAAGAAATATTTAGGTCAATATTCTGATAAACCGCTCAAGGTATTAGATGTTGGTTCACAAGATGTAAATGGAACATATCGGCAGTTTTTTGAGAATCGTCATTGGGAATACATTGGTTGCGATATGGTTCCAGGAAAAAATGTTGCTATTATTCTAAAGAATGCATATGATTGGAAAGAAATTGAGTCAGGTTCAATCGATGTTGTCATTACAGGGCAAACTTTTGAGCATGTTGAATACCCTTGGATCACAATATTGGAAATTGCCCGGGTTTTAAAAACAGAAGGAATCTGCTGTATTATTGCTCCGGCAAGTGGTCCGGAGCATAAATATCCGGTTGATTGCTGGCGAATTTATCCTGACGGTTTTAAAGCATTGGCTAAGTTTGCCTCTCTGGAAGTCATCGAGGCCTTTACTGATTGGCATGGAATATATTCGGATGATAGTCATATTTGGCATGACTCTGTATTAATTGCCCAAAAAAGAATCATGAATGAAAACGAAAAGTGTGCTTTTCAGATGAAAAACGTCTTCTTAAAAGGGATGATTTAGATGATTATCATAAATAGGGTAGAGGGCTGGGAATTTTACAAATTCCTAGCCCTCTTTTAGTACTCGCCGATATGATTTTCATAAAACTTTAAGAGAAAGAATTGATTAATGATAGTTTACCAATGGATTTACCTGATTCAATATAGCGATGAGCTTGAGCAATTTCCTGAAAAGTGAACTGTTTTTCATCACGTTTAATATGCAGTTCTCCTTGCTCAATCATGCGGCTGATGTTGCTGAGTATGCTTGTATGTCTTTCTCGTTGCAGATCATGTACCATTGGAATGAGCATAAATACTGCGTGCAGGCTGATGGCTTTGGCATGCATCAACCCAAGATCAAGCGTTACTCTGGCGTTGGTTGTGCAAACTGAGCCGTTATATTTTACTGCTTTAAAGCTATTGTTTAAATTGTTGCCTCCTATCGGATCTAGAACAGCATCAAAACCTTGGCCAGCAGTATATCTTGCTACATAGTCTTCAACTGACTCGCCATCAGCAAATATGATTCCATCTGCTCCTAATTCGGTGGCCATGTTGGCCTGCTCTTGATTTAAGACTGTCCCATAGACGGCGGCTCCCGATTGTTTGGCTAATTGAAGAGCCATATGGCCTACGCCGCCCGCAATGCCGTGAATCAATATTTTATCGCCTGGATTTACCTTAATTTTATCCCGAAGTGCTTCCCAGGCTGTAATACTGACAAGTGGATAAAGTGCCGCAGTGGCATGATCAATCGTTGCGGGCTTTTTGGCAATCAGCCGGATATCAACTAACATATATTCAGCCAGAGCTCCCTGGAGATTGCCTACTCCTCCTGCGCAGCCAAAAACTTGATCGCCAATCTTCCAGGGAGCAGTGTTATCACCAATGGAAACTATCTCACCAGAAAAATCGGCATTGAGTACTGCTGGAAGGGGCGGTGTGATGGCAGGCACTAAGCCTGAACGAATTTTTGTTTCAATTGGATTAATACTACTGGCAGCTACTTTGACTAATACATGTCCTGGTGTTACTATTGGTTGCTGAATTTCTGCCAGCTCAAAGACCTCAGGGCCGCCATAATTACGAATTACCATTGCTTTCATGTTAAGATTCCTCCCTAATTTAAATATCAATGTTATAAGTTACCACTGATTTGTGGTGCCAAAGTATTCATCAATCTCATTCCTTCGTGTTTGAGTCAATTTAGTCTGCCTGCTTTCTGGTTTTGATTATAAACTGGAACAAACTAAATGAAAAATAAGCAGATGAGATGATTGGTATCAGTAAAAGTGATTGATTATTTTAAAATAAATGGTACGATGATAAAAAAGTGGGAAGGAACTATGGCATGGAATTATCGGATTTAAAAATTTTCATAGAGGTTGTTTCGCAAGGATCCATCACAAAAGCGGCCGAGCGGCTTGGTTATGTGCAATCCAATATTACGGCGCGCATTCAGCTATTAGAAAATGAAATGAGCACAAAGCTGCTTCATCGGCATCCCCGCGGCGTTTCACCGACAACGGCGGGTAAAACCCTATTTGACTATGGTGAAAAAATTATTACCTTAGTGGATGAAGCCACAAAGAATATTCAGAATGCACCGCTGCCAGAAGGCAAGCTTACTTTGGGGATTGCGCAAACAATATCGTTAGCTTACCATGCAGCGATTGTTAAGCATATTTTGGATCGTTATCCTGCTGTACATGTATCGGTCATGGTAAAGCACAGCGATGATTTGATTGCTGCAGTTGCTAATAATCTATTGGATTTTGCACTGGTTACCGGACCTGTTCATCATCCTGATCTCATGGAAGTAAGGGTGGCTAAAGAGGAAGTTGTCTTAGTTTCTCATGCGAAAGAAAAAATCAACGACCTCTCGGAGTTAGCAACACATACGGTATTACTGCATGAATCTCCCTGTGCTTTTCGCAAGACACTAGAATCCTTTTTGACGGCAGCCAAAATTAATCCTCCTAAAGTTTTAGAATATGGTACACCTGAAAGTTTGCTCAATGGGGTGTTGGAAGGTGTTGGGGTGTCTTTATTGCCACTTTCAGCAGTTAGAAAGTATGTAGATTTAGGGCTTTTACAAGCGACGCCAGTTAAACAAGCGCATAAAACATTGTCAACCGTGCTGGTTTTTCAGCGCCAAAGACAAGCGAGTCAGTATTTTGATCTTCTGGTGGATACATTAAAAGCTGTAACAGGAAGTGTGGGCGAAATCATATAGATATATGGATTGGGAATTGTATTTAGCTTAAAGCACTTTCAGATAAAGGAAGTGCTTTTTATGATTGAAACTAAATAAAGAGGAAAATAGTGTAAGTAGTCGAATGGTTTGCATTATTTAGATCAATGTACTTGGATAGCCGTCAGGCTAAAGGGAGGGAAGAGACGTGCCAACTCCGATCGTGAATATCCGAAAATTTACGGTAGCTCCTGATATTATCTATTCTCTCATCAAAGCACAGGCAGGAACACTGGCCAAAAGTGTGGGAGAATGCGTCATGAATAGTATTGACGCTGATGCTAAAGTGATTGAGATTACCATTAGCCAGGCAAAAATCACCATTCGGGATGATGGCTGCGGGTTTAAATCCAGGCAAGAAATTGAGCAATGCTTTGAAGTGTTTGGTTTTGATCATATTGAAGAGGAGCGCAGCTTCGGTCAATTCGGGATCGGGCGGGCACAGCTCTGGAACTATTGTCCAACTGTATGGAGAACAAATGAATTCCGCATGGTGGTTGATATTAGGAATCGCGGGCTTGATTATGAATTAAGCGATGGATTGCCGTATCAGGAGGGGCTGCTCATTGAGGGCGAGTTCTATGAATTGCTGAGTGCTCATGACTTGTACTTGTTTGAGAGAGAATTAAAAGAACTGGTTAAATTTGTGTATGTCCCAGTATTGGTGAATGGTAAGCGGATTAATAAAGATGCTGCTAAAGAAAAGTGGACGCATCAGACGTCCGATGCCTGGATTAAACTTAAGGAAAACGGCGATCTTGCAGTTTATAATCTTGGCTTTCTGGTTAGAAGTTATCCTGCCGATCAATTCGGTTATGGTGGTATTGTGGTGAGCAAACCAGGTATCCATTTTGCCTTGAATATGGCTCGCAATGATATTCTCACAGCGGACTGCGAGGTTTGGAAACGGGTTAAGCCGTTTCTGCAGCAAGGTGAAAAAACGTCGCGCATCCGAATGACCGATGCTAGGAGGGGACAGCTTGCCCAACTCTTTCTCGCAGGTCAATTGGATGAAAAGGCTGTAAAAGAAAGTAAAATAGTTCAGGATATTCTGGGGAAATATCATAGCATCAGTGAGATTTCTCCAGAACTTCTATGGGGTGATAAACCGGTCGCAGCAGCTTTACCGGGAAATACATTGGCTGAATACTTACATCGTTCCAAACGTGCGTTTATTTTAAATTCCACAACCTTAGAACGATTTAGAGCAGACAATGTGCATGAATTTATGGAACAAATCAAACAGGGGATGGTCCGGATTCATCCCTGGTATAAAGATGCCAATCCTGTGGCAGTGGAAGATTTCAGGGAGATATGCCGTGATTTCTCCGAACTGCGTCTGCCGCTTTCGCCTAAAGAGTGGACCAAGGAGGAACAAGCCGCTGTTACCGTGTTGAATCAAATTTCCGGTAAGGTGTTTGAATGTATTGTTGGCCGGCACAGGAAAGGACTGGGCATTCGGCGAGTAGATCTTGGTGTATCAGATACGGCTAAGTCCTGGACGGATGGGAGCAGCCATATTACCTTTGATCGCAAAACGATCGCTTTAGCTCGTCGTGGCATTGGCGGCTGGCAGCTCTTATTGAATATGATGCTGCAGGAATATCTTCTGAATAGTCCCGTCAGTGAGGAATTTAGCGCAGAACCTGCTTTTTATCAGCGTTATCATGAAGCAACAATTTATGGACTGGAACCGCATAGTGCTTTATTAGAAACTGCTTTTAAGCTGTATGTAAATTACTGCCGCAAAAAAGGAATTGCAGTCAATCAAAGAACAATCGCTGGATTCGACTTGCTCGGGGGCCGATTTGAAGAGGATCGTTGATTGAAAAACTCCTCAATACCTTTTTCGGTATTGAGGAGTTGGTCTGTAATGATGCGGAGTGAGGCTAATCCAAGGGTATTTCTTTGGCAAGAGCGTGAATTAAGGACCAATGTTCTGGTGTAACCGGCATGACAGATAACCGGGATTGGCGAACAAGCTCCCATTCATCGAAAACAGGATTTTGCTTAATTTCTTTTAGTGATACAGGTCTGTCCAGCCGATAACGCGGCTCGACATCAGCTACAATAAAACGCTTGTCAGTTTCAGTTGGATCAGGATAGGGTTGAGACACCACTCCAGCTACACCGACAATGGCCTTTTCTTTGCCGGTATGATAAACAAATACCAAGTCACCTGGTTTCATATTACTGATATGCTTTAGGGCAGTGAAATTTCTCACGCCATTCCAGCCATCCCGGCCTAAGCGTTCCAGGTCGTCATAACTGTAACTTTCCGGTTCAGTTTTGGCTAACCAATAAGCCAAAAAGACCACTCTCCTTATTGCCTAATTTCTGTCTTTGATTTTCAACCATTCATCTCGTGTCAGGAAGCTTTCTGCTACATGGCTTTCCATCTCCAAAAACATATGATAAGGAACGCTGAAAGATAGGATATCTTTGTCCACCTGTTTACGGGCAGAAATATCAGTAAGACCAACAATTGCCCGCGGTTTTTCTGAACGCCCTTCTTGCAGCGGCATAATACAGATACTATGACAGCCGGCTCCCCAGGGAACAATGACGTTGTCGCCGCCATGGCGGCCATAGTTTGCCAGGGTTACCAGCGCCGAAATCTGGTCCGGTGCAGCCAGGAAAACGATGACCTCCGGCTTGTCATCAGCCAGCAGTTTATCCAGTGGTTTAAAGATGACATATTCAGTGGGGACATCATAGTAAGGGAGGTTATCAGAAAAAGATTTGGCCAATTCAGGGGTTTTCTTATACGCTTCACCATGACTGAGCGCAGGCCAGTTTTTTACGATGTTTTGTCCCATCTCACTTTCACAGAATTGCTTATTGCCGGTTGACAGGAAATATTCAATACCTCCAGGCATCCCGGTATAAGTATTGCCAAACCCTAATCCGGTACCGCCTCCAATACAGCCATAAGTCTTACGGTCAAAGATCGCTGTTCGACCTTTTGCGGCTGCAGTGAGCATGGCGATTACGCAGCCCCAGCGCCCTTCCTTGAACTGAATGGTTTCAAGCGGTTTTTCATTAGAAAATAGAATGGCTACAGGAGAGTACCTTAAGTTGACAGCTTGTGCAATGTTACTTGTCATTTGATTCACCTCGCATTTTTTTGAGTAAATCCACTAAGGTTGCTTGTTCTTGTTCCGACAAATTTGCAGCAGCTTGGGCATTGGCAGTGACCGATAAGCCAGAAGCACTGGCTTCTAAGTTTTTACCAGCATCAGTCAGATTAATCATAAAAACCCGACGATCTTCCGGATGCGGCATACGGCTGACTAATCCTTGTTTAGCTAGGCGGTCGATAATTCCACTGATGGTGGTTCGGTCCATCTCCATGGCCTTGCCTAATTGAATCTGCGATTGTTCGTCTTTTTTCCAGAGAAAAGCTAACAGCGCAAATTGTGGCGGGGTGAGACCATAGGCTAACAGCTTCTGGCGAAAGACCTGGAAGGCTTTTTGATGACATTTTGAAAGAAGATAGCCGAGGCTTGATTCGATATCAAAGCCGCCTTTAGTTTGTTTATTCACTGACAATGCTCCCTTGATGAGTTTATATCGTCATTATATCACTGTTGTGATTGTTAGTACACTGATTAATTTTGGGATATCCTTGGTAATAAGCTGCAGGATGGCGAGATAAACTAGTTCTAGAATTTTGTTTAAAAAACTTGTAATCCACTTAATTTGTGAGTATGATTTTTGTTAATAACGGTTACCGAATTTAAGGATAGTAAACTGGCTGTTCTGGTAGTACGGGTTGTTCATTTTATCGCAGGGGGCTGAACGATATGGATTATAAATTTCTATTAGAATCCATCCTTAAGAACTTAGACGAAGGAATTTTAGTGGTGGATCAGCATGCCAATGTCACCTTTTACAACGAGCCTGCAACCAATATTGCGGGAATCAGCAAAGATAAAGCCATTGGCAAAAATATTTTAGAAATTTTTCCTGACCTGACCCCTGAAAGCAGCACGTTTTACCGGGTATTACGTAATCAACAGCCCATTATTGATTATGTTCAAACCTATACCAATTTCCAGGGCGTAAAGGTTTCCACATTGACCTCGACGATTCCGCTGGTGAAGCAAGGGGAAATTGTCGGTGCGGTTGAAATATATCGGGATTTAACTCAAGTGAAAGAACTAGCTGAGAAAGTCTTAACCCTGCAATCTGTTTTATTTAAGAAAAAAGCGAATGAAAAAACCTATAAAGGCAATGGGGCTACTTACACGTTTGCTGATATTATTGGTGAGACTCTGCAGATTACCGAATTGAAAGAGCGAGCACGAAAAATAGCAGATAGCAGTTCACCAGTCCTGGTATATGGCGAGACAGGTACTGGCAAGGAACTTTTGGTTCAGGCTATCCATAACGCTGGCACCATTCGGAAGAATAAACCTTTTATTGCTCAAAATTGTGCAGCATTACCCAATACGCTGTTAGATAGCATTTTATTTGGCACAACAGCAGGAAGTTTTACCGGAGCTAGAGACAAGCCCGGTCTGTTTGAATTGGCAGACGGCGGAACGCTATTCTTGGATGAAATCAATTCTATGGATATGGAGCTGCAGGGGAAATTACTACGCGTGTTACAGGATGGGATGATTCGACGCGTAGGCGGCGCACATACCATTCAGGTTGATGTCAGAATCATTGCCAGTACCAATGAACCGCCGGTGCAGCTGGTAGATAGAAAAGTTTTGCGGCAGGATTTATATTACCGCCTCAATGTGATTCCTTTTAATATTCCGGCTCTCCGTGAACGAAAAGAAGATATTGCGATACTTACAGAATTCTTTATCAATTTTTATTCAGATAAAGTTAACAAGAAGGTGACAGGCATTTCTCCTGAAGCCTTGGCATTGCTACAGGTCTACTCGTGGCCAGGCAATATCCGGGAATTAAGATATACTATCGAAAGTATGCTTAATTTTATTGACGGAAACATGATCGAGGTTCAGGATCTTCCTCACCATCTGCGGCATTTGAGTACGTCTCATCAATTTCCAGAGCCCGGAACAAGTGCTGCTCTGTCACATGCATCCCTGAATGAGAAACTGCGTGCCTATGAGAGAAACTTGATTCAACAGGCGATTAAAGAGGCTAATGGCAATGGGGCAGAAGCTGCCAGAATGCTCAATATTCCCAGGCAGACTCTTCACAATAAATTAAAAAAGTATCACATTGAGTGGGAAATTAAACTTCACGAGCCAGTATAGAGTCCCTAAAGTGGGACAATGTCTAAAAAGATATTGTCCCACTTTAGGGACTTGGCTTTGTTTGAACTAATCCATCCTAGATTTATATAGAATTTTACGGCACTTTTTTGAAAAGTAGATTGGCATGGTTTTTGCAATTGATATGACTGAGACCATGCTGATGAAAAAGAACGAAGTAATTTGGTGGTGATTTTTTGATTACAGGAACAGTATTTAACATTCAGAAATATTCCATACATGATGGGCCAGGAATACGTACCACCGTTTTTTTGAAAGGCTGCCCACTCAGTTGCTGGTGGTGTCATAATCCGGAAAGCCTGACAGCCAGGTCTGAAATGGTCTATTTAAAGAACAAATGCATTGGCTGCGGTGATTGTGCACAAAATTGTCCACACACAGCTGTAACGGTGCTGGAGCAAGGTCTTAGACGGAATGAAACGGTCTGCAGTTGGTGTGAGACTTGTATCAATGAATGTCCTACCGGCGCAATCGAAAAATTAGGCCGCAGTATGACGGTGGCCGAAGTCATGAAAGAAATTGAAAAAGATAAAGTTTTTTATGAACAATCTGGTGGCGGAGTGACTTTTTCTGGCGGGGAAGCTTTGCTGCAGCTTGAGTTTTTAGCTCATGTGCTTGATTGCTGTACGGCACGAGGCATTCATACGGCTGTGGATACTTCCGGCTATGCACCATGGGAATCATTGGACAGAATTGTTGAGCAGGTAGACCTGTTTCTCTATGATCTTAAGCATATGGAGGATGAAGCGCACCGGCAATACACTGGCGTGTCGAATAAACCTATCCTGGAGAACTTAGCGAAGCTGGCAGCAAAAACCCGCAATATCTGGATTCGGATTCCTGTGGTTCCGGGTATCAACGATGATGAGGAAAACATCATGAAAACAGGTGCTTTTGTCGCCTCCTTAAATTTGCGTAACGTTTCTTTATTGCCTTATCATCATATTGCTGCCGATAAATATGCTCGGTTAGGCAAACCTTATTTGCTGCCGAATATTCAACCGCCTGAGGATGAAAAACTCGCCGAGCTTTCTCGGAAATTAACAACGCTTGGACTAACTGTAAAAATTGGAGGATGATACGCATGACAGTGACAAGTCTAAACCTCAATCAACGGGTGGAAAAACTGAAAGCACAAAGTGTTAATGCTGTACCCCGCTTGTCTATAGAAAGAGCAGTGCTGGTAACTGAAGCCTATAAAAAACATGCCGGCAAGGTTTCAATACCCGTTTTACGGGCTTTGACCTTTAAGCATGTGATGAGTAATAAGACGATCTGTATTAACGATGGTGAACTGATTGTCGGCGAACGGGGAACCGGGCCGCAGGAGGCACCCACTTATCCTGAGCTGTGCTGCCATACTGTTGAAGATTTTGTTGTGATGGATCAGCGGGATAAGATCTTCTTTCGGGTGGATGAGCAAACCAAGCGTATTCAACAGGAGGAAATCATTCCATTTTGGCAAGGAAAGGCCATTCGTGACCTGATTTTTGATCAAATGACACCAGCCTGGAAAGACTGCTATGAAGCTGGTATTTACACCGAATTTATGGAACAAAGAGCACCAGGTCATACGGTTGCCGGCGGTAAAATCTATCAGCAGGGCTTTCTGAACTTCAAACAGAGTATTGAACAGAAACTACAGGAGCTGGATTACCAGCAGGATCCGCAGGCTTATGATAAGCAGGAGCAATTAACGGCAATGGCGATTTGCTGTGATGCTCTGATCATTTTTGCTCAGCGGCATGCTCAGGCTGCCCGGGATTTAGCTGCTCAGGAACAGGATCTGGTAAGAAAGCAGGAACTGCTTGATATTGCGGAGATTTGCAACCATGTTCCGGCTCATGCCCCGCGGACATTCCGGGAAGCTTTGCAGTCCTATTGGTTTGTTCATCTGGGGGTTATTACCGAACTCAACACCTGGGATTCATTTTGCCCAGGTAAACTGGATATTCATTTATATCCGTTTTATGAGCGAGAACTTCAGGCTGGTACGCTCACGCGTGAGTCTGCCAAAGAATTATTGGAATGCTTCTGGGTCAAGTTTAATAATCAGCCTGCACCGCCGAAAGTTGGAATTACCCTCCAGGAAAGTGCGACTTATACCGATTTTTGCAACATCAACATCGGCGGGATAAAGCCGGATGGCAGTGATGGAGTCAACGAATTGTCCTATTTGCTGTTAGACATTGTTGCGGAGATGAGAACATTGCAGCCAAGTACGAATGTTCAAATCAGCAGAAAAAATCCCGACCAATTTGTCATTAAGTCTGCAGAAGTGATTCGGGAAGGCATGGGGTTTCCTTCGGTGTTTAATACCGATGCTGTGCTGGAAGAATTGCTTCGTCAGGGCAAATCGCTGGAAGATGCCCGCTGCGGCGGCACCAGCGGCTGCGTTGAGGTAGGTTGTTTTGGTAAAGAAGCGTATATCTTAACCGGCTACCTTAATCTTGTAAAAATATTAGAAATTACACTCTATAATGGTGTTGACCCGAATACTGGCAAACAAATAGGGCGTGTTACTGGCGATCCGGCGAAATTTGCATCGTTAGATGAGCTGCTGACTGCATTTAAGCAGCAAGTACAGCATTTTGTTGAAATCAAAATCAGAGGCAACAATATTATTGAGATGCTCTATGCCAAGTATATGCCGGCTCCTTTCATGTCGGTCGTCATTGATGATTGTATTGAAAAAGGTCAGGATTACAATGCTGGGGGCGCGCGCTACAATTCCCGGTACATTCAAGGCGTTGGGATTGGCAGTATTACCGATTGTTTATCAGCCCTTGAGGCACATGTCTATGGCAAGCAGAAATTCTCGCTGCCTGAGCTGATTAATATCTTAAAAGCCGATTTCATCGGACATGAGAAAACGCGGCAATTTTTATTGAACAAAACTCCGAAATATGGCAATGATGATGATGCGGCTGACAATATCATGCTCAAGGTATTTGAGATTTTCCATGATGTTGTCAATGGCAGAAAAACACCTACAGGCGGTACTTATCGTATCGAAATGCTGCCCACTACCTGTCATGTTTATTTTGGTTCAGTCATTGGTGCGACACCGGATGGACGAAAAGCTGGAAAACCGCTGTCAGAAGGAATTTCACCAGTTCAGGGAGCCGATAAAAATGGCCCTACAGCGGTAATCAAATCAGCAGCTAAAATGGATCAACTCCGGACAGGAGGGGCATTGCTCAATCAAAAGTTCACTCCACAGGTTGTCCAAGGACACGATGGTCTGGTTAAGCTGAAAGATTTAATCCGAGCGTATTTTAGGCTGGACGGACATCATATTCAGTTCAACATTGTTGATGCCGGCACGCTGCGGGATGCCCAGAAAAATCCCGAACAATATAGCAATCTTATTGTGCGAGTGGCTGGCTATAGTGATTATTTTAATAACTTAACCAAAGCTTTGCAGGATGAAATCATTGACAGAACAGAACATCAAGTGTTCTAAGTTGAATTTTAATGAAGCAAGGCTGACAAGATGATTCGTTCTGTCAGCCTTGCTTCATTTCCCAGTTGGTTTATTTTTGTGAATCATAGTCAAGTACGGGGAAATCCCTTCAGCAGGATTATTCTCCGGCAAACCGGGCTATTTCCTGATTGAATTTTTCACGCTCATCATAGAAAAGGCCATGGCCGCTAAAGCGAAATGGGATGAATCTTGAATTTTGGATATGTTGATGTTGGTATTCGGTTAAAGGAGATAGAATAACTTGGTCGTGGATGCCGTGCAAAATGAGTGTAGGCACACAGATTTCTTCAAGATCATTAAATAACTGGTCATCTTCCAGCCAGGTTTTGGCGATTTCGGCTGTGGACCACCCTGCTGCCTCTAGCCCTAGCTGGAAAAACCAATCAGAAAATGCCTGAGTAATATGCTGATAGAAAAAGATGTTGCCAAAACCCTGCAGCATATTGGGACGATCGGTATAAGTACCTTTAATAATATCAAATACAGTTTGTTGAGGAACTCCATAAGGAAAATTGGATCTTTGGGCAACAGTAGGGACTGCTGCTGCGCAAAGGGCCAGCTTGGCTACACCGTAACCTTTATGACGTGCCATATAGCGCACAGCGATGGCACCGCCAGTCGAGTGCCCCAATAGCGTAATATTCTCTAGATTCAAAGCTTTGATGATACAGTGAATATCATCAGCTAAGCGGTCATAGTCATAACCGCATACGGGTCTATCCGACTTGCCAAACCCTCTAGTATCAACACCTATACAACGAAAACCCATTTGAGGCAGTTGGTTAAACTGATACTCAAACATTTTTTGATTAGCCGGCCAGCCGTGGATAAACAAAATGGTGCATTTTCCGTCAGGATTGAGATCTTCTACATAAATTTTTACGTTTTTGTCCACTTTAATATAATAACCCACTTAGTGATTCCTCCAATCATAAATCCTTTCATCTTATGTTATTCACAAGCCTGATAATAAGTTCATAGATCCAGCCTTAGGCATGATGAAAGACTGTTAGGCTGTTGGCAAAACTGATTCCGTTACCGGAGGACAATTTCGAGTGAATTTAACAAAATCCAGTTGACAGGTCAAAGTGAATGCATTAAAATGTTATCCAATATAACTTATATAGGATTAAGATAGAGGTGCGGTTTAGTAAGAGTATGCTCCTAGAGCTGCCAGTGATGACAGGTGCAAAAAGGATTAACCGCCGAAGTAATGGTTTTTTGGCAGAAAACCATGCTGGTTCTGTGTTTAACAAATACAGAATTGTCATACGGACAAGTCGTATGGAGCGCTATCTTGCACTGCTCAAGCATCAATTATGCTTCATGTCAGCGGTTTGCGAGATAGTTCGCAAACCGCTTTTTATTTTCTAACATTGGTTAAAACTAAAACTGGGAGGCTCTTACTCGATGGCGAATAAAACACTACCGTTTACTCAGGCACAGCTGGCAGACATTATCCAGCAATACCCAACTCCTTTTCACATTTATGATGAAGAGGCAATTCGTAAAAACGCCCGCCAACTCATTGCGGCTTTTTCCTGGGCTCCCCAATTTAAAGAATATTTTGCTGTGAAAGCCACTCCGAATCCCACTCTTTTAAAAATTTTGCATGAAGAGGGAATTGGCGCTGATTGCAGTTCACTGCCAGAGCTTTTATTAGCAGAAATGGCTGGCATTTCCGGCGAAGATATTATGTTCTCATCTAATAATACTCCAGCTGACGAATTTCAGGCGGCGCGCAAAATGGGTGCTATTATCAATCTTGATGACATCAGCCATATTGCCTATCTTGAAAAGCATGCCGGCATTCCAGAGATTATTTCTTTTCGTTATAATCCAGGCCCCTTAATGAAAAATGGGAATACGATTATTGGGTATCCGGAAGAAGCGAAATATGGACTGACTAAAGATCAAATTATCGAAGCCTATAAAATTATGAAGGATAAAGGCGTAAAACGCTTTGGTATTCATACCATGGTGATTTCTAACGAGCTCAATCCGGATAATTTTATTGCAACAGCTACAATGATGTTTGATTTAATTGTGGAAATTCATCAAAAAGTGGGTATTACGCTTGAATTTGTTAATTTTGGCGGCGGTATTGGCATTCCCTACAAGCCGGAACAGGAACCTGTTGATTTAGTTTATGTTGGCCAAGGCATTAAAAAAGTTTACGAAGAAAAAATTGTTGCCAATGGACTTCATCCTTTACGAATTTCTATGGAATGCGGACGCATGATTACTGGACCGTACGGTTATTTGGTTTCCACTGTGCTGCATAAAAAAGAAATCTACAAAAACTATGTAGGCTTAGATGCTTGCATGACCAATCTGATGCGTCCTGCATTGTATGGCTCCTATCATCACATTACAGTAGTGGGTAAAGAATCACTTCCTTTGGATCACACCTACGATGTAACAGGTTCACTCTGCGAAAATAATGACAAGTTTGCGATTGACCGCCAACTGCCAGAGATTGCGATTGGGGATACTGTCGTCATTCATGATGCAGGTGCTCACGGACATGCAATGGGCTTCAACTATAATGGCAAGCTGCGTTCGGCTGAGTTATTGCTTAAGCCAAACGGCCAGGTGGAAGTCATTCGACGGGCAGAGACTATTGCTGATTATTTTGCAACTCTTGAGTTAGCGACTCCGGAACTGAGCCAGGCTGCGGCTACCAAATCCAAAAAGTAATTCATCATTCTAAAGGTTAGAGCACATCGTTGATTTTAAGTTTCATACATTCAGTCAAAATGCCTTATAGCGTGCGCTATAAGGCATTTTGACGTGTTCAATAAAGCGGCCCCCGACACCACCCAGCCGATGTCTGCATACAATAAACCATATGTCTATGAGGATTGGATGTAGCCATCCAATCGAGCACGGACGCTTGGAGGTATTGATGTGAAATCGGCTTTAATTACAGGCATTACCGGTCAGGATGGAGCCTATTTAGCTAAATTGCTGTTAAGCCGGGGATATCAGGTGCATGGCTTGATGGCGCGTCGAGCGACCCCTACTACGTGGCGGTTGCAATTTCTCGGCATTGAAAATGAAGTGGAACTGATTGACGGGGATCTTACCGACTTATCCTCAATTATTAGAGCAATCAATACAGCCAAGCCTTGTGAAATATACAATCTCGGCGCACAAAGTTTTGTTGGTACTTCCTGGCAGCAGGCTATTACGACAACACAATCAACAGGGCTTGGTGTTTTACACGTATTAGAAGCAATTCGTCAAACCGATCCAACCATCAGATTTTACCAGGCTTCAAGCAGTGAGATGTTTGGTCAGGTACGGGAACCCATACAATCTGAGGCAACTCCATTTTACCCACGCAGTCCTTATGGTGTTGCCAAGCTATTTGGCCATTGGATGACAGTAAACTATCGTGAGAGCTATTCCATGTTTGCCTGCAGCGGGATTCTTTTTAATCATGAGTCGCCCATTCGCGGTATCGAGTTTGTAACCAGAAAAGTCACCGATGCAGTGGCAAGAATAAAGCTAGGCAAACAAAAAGAGTTAAGATTAGGCAATATTGATGCCAAACGGGACTGGGGATTTGCCGGGGATTATGTTGAAGCCATGTGGCTGATGCTCCAACAAAATAAGCCGGATGATTTTGTTGTGGCTACTGGACGGACCACAACGGTGCGGGATATGTGTAAAATTGCTTTTGATTACGTAGGGCTTAACTATGAGGAGTATGTATTTATTGACCCAGCCTTTTATCGTCCTGCCGAAGTGGAAATTTTACTTGGCAATCCAGCTAAAGCTAAAAGTGTGCTCGGATGGGAAGCGAAAACAAGTCTGAACAGCTTAATTGAGATGATGGTCGATGCCGACCTTGTTCGAGTTCGGAGCGAGAGGTAGGGCTAAAATTTAAAAAATCCTTATCAAAACATAAGGGGTGTAAATAAGAATATGAAACCGACGGAGTTTGTCACAATTGCCATTCTGGCAAAAGATAAAGCCCATGTGTTGCCGCTTTATCTGCATTTAATTGAAAATCAGACTTATCCAGCCGATAAGATCAAGCTTTATATACGGACGAACAACAATACCGATAATACGGCGGCAGTGCTTGAGCAGTGGATCGAAAAGGTAAAGGACCGCTATTCGGAGATCTATTATGACGCGAGTGATGTTACAGAGCGGGTTCAGGATTATGGTGCTCATGACTGGAACGATCTGAAGCTCAGCGTATTAACAAGGCTGCGCCAGGAGTCTGTTGAATGGGCTAAAGCACGCGGAACTCATTATTTTGTTGTTGACTGTGATAATTTTATCATTCCTGAAACACTTGAAATATTGTTGAATACCGGCTTGCCTGTGATTGGACCCTTGCTGCGTAATGGGGATGATCCAGCCAGCCTATATGCCAATTTTCATTATCTTGCTGACGAGAATGGTTATTATAAATATTCTACCTTGTATTTTGAAGTATTATATCAGACAATTAAAGGACTGATTGAGGTAGAAGTGATTCATTGTACGTACTTGGTGCGCAATGAAATATTGAATTTTGCCAGTTATATTGATGGGAGTAATCGGTTTGATTATGTGATATTTAGTGATACATTACGTAAAGCAGGGGTTCCTCAGTATATTGACAACCGTCGTAATTATGGAAAACTTACTTTTTGCAATACGGAGGAAGAATTCAAAGCAAAGAATATCAGCATTTAAAAGGCAATCTTTGCATAAGTTTTATCTGCTACAATCACTGATGGTTTATGTTATAATAGTACTGAATAAGATTATCATCAAGCTCGTGAATTCACGGGCTTTTTGTGTTAGCAAAACTAATGATGTAACTAAAGCACATCCATGAGGTGAATAATGAAAATAGCAATATTAGTACGAGAAGAAACGATGCAGCGCTGTACAGGAAAAGGCTGTCTTAATGCTTTCTTTCAAAGGAAAGATGCTTTTGCCGAATATGAGGGCGACATTGAACTGGTTACCTTTTCGCATGCTGGTGGTGATATGGAACATAAAATTAGCATGATGATTAAAAATGGTGTAACGATTGTGCATTTATCGTCCTGTATGCGTGGGAAAGATGCTCATTACGAAAGTTTGGCTCATCGCCTTAGTGAATATTTTACTGTAATTGGTTACACCCATGGAGCACCTGAGGGCAAGGAACGTGCAACCATTATCATAAAAAAAGATGCTTGAATTAGGCGGTTATGGCGTTACTTTTTTGGACAACAAGCGTTATGAACCAATGTCAGATGTTTTTGAGTAGAAGGTAGTGATTGTGATTGTGACTGATGAAAATAAGCTGATAATGAAAGCAAAAGATGGGGATCGCGAAGCTTTGAATGCCTTGATTTCAACTTATTGGCAGCCCATTTACAGGCTTATTTATAGCAAAATCGGCCATGTTGATGACGCCAAAGAACTGACTCAGGATACGTTTATGAAAGCATTCCGTTCACTACCGCGCTATCAAGTGCTAGATGTACCCTTTAAAAGCTATTTAGGGCGGATAGCCATTAATTTAGTGACGGATTTTTGGCGAAAAAGCGGCCGCTCTCCCAAGCTTTATGATATTAGTGATTATCAAGATTCACTTTATGACTTGCAGGAAAAGCCTGAGGAATATACGCTTCGCCTGGAAGGGCAACAGCAAATGGCAAGCTTAGTGGAAAGCTTGCCCCAAGAGCAGCGTCAAGCCATTGAATTGAGGGTTGTTTTAGGGCTATCCATTCGTGATGCGGCAAAACAGATGAACAAGACAGAGTCAGCCATCAAGATGCTCCAACAACGGGCATTAAAAAATTTACGGAAGATGTGCTTGAATATCGGCATACTGAAATAGGAGGTGGCGCAAATGATCAAAGATAAAGAGTCCTGGCAGGCTGAAGAACTCTCTCTCTGCCTGGATGCTTTACAGGAGGGGCGGCAATCTGTTAGTCAGGATCAGGAAGTGCAAGAATTGATTGAGCTAGCAGCCATTATTCAGCAAGCTGGTAATCAAGCTGTTGTCCCTGACATACTTATTGCTGAGATGGCAGATGTTCTTGCTATTGAGTTAGGCGAAAAAAAACAAAAACGCCGCAAACAGTGGTTGTATGGCGGCCTAGCAGGCACAGCAGCGGCTTGTTTCATTGCTGCCTTTATGCAGTTTGCAGTAGTGCCCCATTCTGAGAATTATATGGCTCAGCAACAGAACAATCGGCCGGAAATGCAGAATTTCAACCCTTCTGTTCCGTCAGGTCAGCCTACACAAGAGGTTACATCGGAAAAAGATTTACAGCAGGATGGCCATATTCAACAAAGTGAGCCTAATCAGGAACCACCTAAGAGTGCTTCGCAGCAACTGATTGCCGAGATTCTTCCACAATCTGAAGTTATGGATCAGGAAAAGCCATCTGATCAATTGGCGCTGCTACAGCAACCATCTTCGGATGTAAACACCCGGCAAAGTGCCTTGATGGCAAGAACAGCAGTCATTGAAGAACAAAGCAACCAGACTGAGCAGAAGATCAGTACCATGCTAGTCATTCCAGATCGTAAGCCACAGTCTGTTATGATTGATCCTGATGGTTCTGTTATTGAACAAGTTTATCATTTTGGGAGTCAGGACGAGATTTTGATTACTCAAAGATTTCACGCGAGCAGTGAGACTGCGGAGAATATCCAGCAAAGTAAAGTTCAGCCTTTTGCTAAGCAAAATCAGGAACAGCCTAATCGGATTACAATAAAAATCGATCAATATGATATTACGGTCTCTGGAAAAAGAACACCCGCCGAATTACAAAAAATAGCGGAAACGCTTATTGAAAAGAAAATGATTCAATAAATGTAAAAAACGTAAAAAACGTAATACAATCCGTTACTTTGCTGATTGTATTACGTTTAACCTTATGAGTGACTAATAAGTCAGTTGGTTCGCATCCAGGACGTGTAGCGATCAGATACTCAAAAACGTAAAAAAATAGCCATCTTTATACTAAGGCGTTACTTTTTTGATACTGAACCGTTTCTAAGAATGGAAAGGTAAACGTGCTGATTGATGAGTGGACAACTTGATGATTAAATTATATGGAGGTTTTATGATGATGAAGAAAATGATTCTATTCGTGGTGATGAGTTTACTGTTCGCTATCCCGGCCTTCGCCAGCGCAGCTCCGAAAACAGTGATTCAGGTGACTGGCAATAGTCAGAAAGAAATTACTCCTGATATAGCACGGATTAATGTTTCAATTAACTCGATTCATGCTAATTTGGATAAGGCTAAAGATGAAAATACCAAAATTGTTAATCAAGTATTTGCAAAATTGCAAGAGCAAGGGGTTAAAAACGAACAAATAAAAACCGATACATATCAGGTCAATCCAATATACAACTATGAGAAAGACCGCTTGCCTGTATTGAAAGGCTATCGTGTTACTGAAAGCCTTGAAATACGTACTTCGCTAGATAAAGTGGGGATTTTAGTTGATGAAATGACCAATGCTGGCGCCAATGAGATTAGCTCTATTCGCTTTGAAACAGCAAACGAAGCAGACAGTAAAAATGCAGCCTTACAAGAAGCCGTTCAAGATGCACTAAAAAAAGCTGGCGTGATTGCGGCAACTTTGAATAAAAAAGTTGTTGGAGTGACCTTGGTCAATGAGTCAGGTGTCTTTTATCAACCTGTTATGATGGAAACTAGAATGCTGAAGTCTGCAAATATGGATGCCGCACCGAATATTCCGGCTGGTAAAGTTACGGTAGGTGCAACGGTTCAAGTAACTGTAGAGCTTGATTAATCGTGTTAATTTTCAAAAGCTCCGCTGCGCAGGCGGAGTTTTTTCTTTCTAGATATTCGGGATGAGGTTGATGCTTGTGCCTGATGAAGGTGAGAAAGTAGGTAATCACTTTACCAAACTACTTTAGAAAGTGCGCTAATTGTTCGATATATATAATAGAAGAAATGTTAGGCAGCATGCTTAGGTTAGGAGGAGAATTTCATGCACAAGATAACTTTAGATGAAATACAGCCAGGCATGTACCTATCAAGGCCGCTTATTTCAAGTGATGGCAAGGTTTTACTGCATGAAGGTATGGAAGTTACAGAAAGGTATATTCAATATCTTCGTAACAAAGGACTTACCTCTTTATTTATCGGAGAGCCACAAGTCAAAGACGCGGAATTTGAAGCGATCATTGAAGAAGAGCAGGGATATTATCCAAATGCTGAAGAAACGGCGGAAGCAGCGCAGGAATTGATCAGCCATTTTCGTGTTGGTAAAGGCATTCAGCTGGATGGTGTAAAAAGTATTGTCAGCGATATGATCGATCAACTTAGCCAGCAACCGGAGAAGATGCTTCACTTACTGGACTTACGCCGTAAGCAAGAGTATATGTTCTCACATGCAGTGAATACTTGTATCTTGTCAGTGATGACAGGAATAGCAATGGGCTATAATGAGCAACAGCTTGAGGAATTGGGCTTAGCTGCAATGCTGCATGATGTCGGGAAGGTTAAATTTCCTAAACAAGTGGCACAGCAGTTCCCTGCTTATTTATCCAAAGATGAACGCGAGGAATATCGGCGGCATCCGTTTTATGCCTTAGAGATCATGAGGCAAAATGCTGCATTGCCTCTTTCTGTGATTAATGCTTGTTTTCAGCATCATGAGCGGTGGAACGGCAGTGGTTATCCGATGGGCCTTAGTGGCAATGCCATTTCTGAATATGCACAGATCATTAGTATTGCGGATGTGTATGATCGTTTAATCGCAGGCATGCCTCATCGCCTGCCTACTCCTATTTACTATGCAGTTGCTATTCTTAATAAAGCTGCCGGCGAGTATTTTAATCCTGCCATTGTGGATACTTTCAATCAGAATGTTGCCATCTATCCAATGGGGAAAACAGTCCGACTCAATAACCAGCAGAGTGGGGTAATCCTGGGAGTTGGAATTAAAAACAGAACAACCCCGATTGTGCGGATTACAACCAATCGGGATGGCAGTCCGAATGATCAGCCTATTGAGCTTGATCTGATGAAAAATCCCGATCTTTTTATTGTTGATTTTGAAGACCAATATTTTAGTCATGCGCAAGCCTACGCCGATCGTGCTTATATCGCAAATACAAAAAAAGCGCCTGTAAAAGCAGATTGAGAATGACTCATTGGGATTCTGGATCACTGTCAACTCTTGAAAAATCAAATCAACTGTGGTAATCTTAATTTACAGATTTGGTAATGTCTGTGCATAAACGCATACGAATAGATGACTTGACCGGACAAAACGGAGGCTAAGTTATTCCCTGCGGGGTGAACTTAGCCTTTTCCTTGTTTTAACGGTTAGACGCTAAAAGGATACATTTTACGATTGATAGATCGTTTTGGGGAAAGGCAAGTGGGTGTTAGTGAAACAGTATTTCACAAATTATTTTCAAAAAGACTTAATGGCCGGGCTGACGGTAGGCGTAATCTCTTTACCGCTGGCGATGGCCTTTGCTATTGCTTCTGGAGTAAAGCCGGAATACGGGATTTATACTACCGTTGTTGCGGCATTTCTGGCAGCTTTATTTGGTGGCAGCAAGTATCAGGTGACAGGGCCGACGGGAGCTTTTATTCCGATATTGCTGTCCATTGTGTTGACATATGGTTATGAAAACCTATTGCTTGCCGGACTGTTAGCAGGAGTTATGCTGGTTGCGATGGGGATTTTTAAGATGGGGTCGTTGATCAAATTTATTCCACGGCCAGTTACTGTCGGTTTTACCTCTGGCATTGCAGTGACTATTTTTGTTGGGCAAATACCAAGTTTTCTTGGCCTTACAGGCTTGGAACGGCATGAGAGTTTTATTCAAAATATTAGAGAGATTATGCTTCATATTGATACAATCAATGTGTATAGTATGATCACAGCCGTGATTTGCTTTGTTGCTATTATCATTACACCACGAGTATTGCCGAAAGTGCCTGGTTCGCTTATGGGACTTTTGCTTTCAACGATCATCGCGACGCTTTTTTTTCCTGATCAAGTAAGCACCATTGCTTCTGCCTATGGTGGTATACCAGGCGGTCTGCCGGAATTTAATATTCCTGATGTTACGCTGGATAAGCTGCAGCAATTGGCTCGTCCTGCGTTTACAATTGCCATTCTGGGAGCTATTGAGTCCTTGTTATCGGCTGTGGTGGCGGATGGAATGACTGGCACTCGCCATAACAGCAACCGAGAATTAATTGGACAAGGGATTGCCAATATTGTCAGCCCGCTGTTTGGGGGTATTCCGGCGACAGGTGCGATTGCCAGGACAGCGACGAATATCAAATCCGGGGCGGTTTCGAAATATTCGGCGGTTATTTCCGGGTTATTCGTTTTGGCGACATTACTGTTACTGGCTCCTTATGCGGGAAGTATTCCGCTGGCCAGTATGGCGCCGGTACTGATGATGGTAGCCTATAATATGAGTGAATATCACTCATTTATTTCGATATTAAAAACCCGTACCTACCCGGTTATCGTGTTAGTTGTGACTTTTCTGCTTACAGTACTGGCAAACTTAACAACAGCAGTTGAAATAGGCTTACTGCTGGCAACCTTGATTATTCTCAAATGGATGAGCGAAGTGATGGTTGTAACCAAAGTGCTGCCTGATGAAGACGAATTCTGGGATCAAGTACCTGATGGCAAAAATGGTTTGTCAAACATTCGTGAATGTCCTCAAATTTGTATATTCAGTATTGAAGGGCCGCTATTTTTCGGTGCAGCGCAAATGTTTTCACAAACCTTAATGGAAACCATTCACTACTATCCTAAAGTTGTCATTTTGCGGATGAGTAAAGTACCGCTTATGGATTTAACTGGTGAGGATCACTTACATACTGTTGTTGAAACGCTCCATAAGCGAGGTACCCTTGTGATGGTATCAGGAGTGAATCCTCAGCCTAAGAAGATCATGCAAGCAACTGGCTTATATGATCTGATCGGGGATAAACATTTCTTTTCTCACACTAGCTATGCAGTGGCTCATACCATCAAACATATTGATCAGGAAGTATGTCATAAATGCAAGAAACGCTTGTTTAAACGCTGCTCTTCTGAATCCTCTGAGAGACATGATTCCTGATTCCGGTTACTGCTTGAACATTTTTTTTGAATAGTTAATAAATTTATTTAATACTAGTTTGGCGTAGTCAAGCCCGCAAATATTGGGGTTTTGGACTTCAGCCGGGACATTGGTCCTGTGTTTGCTCTACTACATGTAGGGGCGTGTCCTATTGACAAATACAATATGTGGTAATAACATTAGAACCATAGAATTATTCGAATGAGGAGGCAAGGCCGGAATTGAACATTGCCTCGGCCTAAAAGTTATGATTACAACAATAATAAAAAGAGACGGCCGTGAAGTACCTTTCAATTTAGAGAAAATTAGCAATGCCATTAATAAATCCTTGCATGCAGCCGGTGATAGTAATGACAAACTGTCGCTGGAACTGGCGGTTAAGGTTGCGGAGCAGGCTGGTCAAGCCAATTTTGGCAACAGTGGCTCTCCTACGGTTGAGGAAATTCAAGATATTGTTGAACAAGTTTTAATTGATGCCGACCTTTCAAAGGCTGCTAAGGCCTATATTCTTTATCGTGCTGAGCGAACACGAGCCCGCGAAATGAATACACGTCTGATGAAAACCTACGAAGAAATTACCCATCGTGATTCTAAAGAGAGTAATCTGAAGCGGGACAATGCGAACATTGATGGAAATACGGCAATGGGCTCCATGTTAAAATATGGGGCAGAGGGCGCCAAGCTCTATAATGAGATGTATATTCTCAAGCCGGAACATGCTAAAGCCAATCAAGATGGTGACATTCATATTCATGATTTTGATTTTTATACGTTGACAACTACCTGCTGCCAAATCGACATCCAAAAGCTCTTTAAGGATGGCTTTTCTACCGGACATGGCTTCCTGCGTGAACCAAATGATATCACCAGTTATTCAGCCTTAGCCTGCATTGCTATCCAGTCCAATCAGAATGACCAGCATGGCGGACAAAGCATTCCAAACTTCGACTATGGCTTAGCTGATGGTGTGCGCAAGACTTTTGCCAGGCGCTATACCGAGAACTTAATCCGGTCATTGACCTTTGCCACAGGAAGTCAAACAAATATTGCAGAAACAGTCAAAGCTGCGGCAAAAACCATTTGGAACGAGTTGCAGTTAACTCCTGAGTTAGCTAATCAAAATGATTATCTTAATGAGGAATACAAACTGTTGTCTCCGGTTTTTAATGCTGAATTGTTAAAAAAGGCACAGGCCTTTTCGCTGGAGCAGGCACTGAGTGAGACTGACAGGGCCACCTATCAGGCCATGGAGGCTTTGATCCATAATTTAAACACCATGCACAGCCGGGCAGGCGCACAGGTGCCATTCAGTTCCATTAACTATGGGACTGATACATCGCCTGAGGGCCGCATGGTGATGAAAAACATTATGCTGGCAACTGAAGCTGGCCTGGGTTATGGAGAAACACCGATCTTTCCTATTCAGATATTTAAAATCAAAGAAGGGGTTAATTACAACCCTAGCGATCCCAATTATGACCTGTTCAAATTGGCCTGCCGCGTTAGTGCAAAACGCTTATTTCCGAATTTCTCCTTCATTGATGCGCCCTTTAATTTGCAATATTACCGGGAGGGGCAGCCTGAGACTGAGATTGCCTATATGGGCTGTCGTACCCGTGTTATGGGGAATGTGCATGATCCAGAACGCGAAATTACTTATGGCCGCGGTAACCTTAGCTTTACTTCGATCAATCTGCCGAGGATTGGTATTGTGAGCAGCAGCATTGAAGAGTTCTATTCAAGACTGGATAGCATGATTGATTTATGTATCGATCAGTTAATGGATCGATTTGAAATACAATGTCGTAAAAAAGTTCGCAACTTCCCTTTTCTGATGGGGGACGGTGTATGGCTGGATGCGGACAAGCTAGGACCGGATGAAGAAATTCGTGAGGCACTTAAACACGGTACTTTGACGGTTGGCTTTATTGGTCTTGCCGAATGTCTTAAGGCTCTTATTGGCGAGCACCATGGTGAATCGGCTGCTGCGCAAAAGCTAGGCTTAGAAATTGTAAGCTATATGCGGAAGCGCATGGATAATGCAGCAGCAAAATATAAGTTGAATTTTTCTCTGATTGCAACACCGGCAGAGGGGCTTTCCGGGCGCTTTATCGATATTGACCGGAAGCGTTTTGGTGCTATTGCAGGTGTGACTGATCGTGAATATTACACTAATTCATTTCATGTCCCGGTCTACTATGCGGTTGGGGCCTATGAGAAGATCAACCTGGAAGCTCCGTATCATCAATTTACCAATGGTGGGCATATTACCTATGTTGAATTTGATGGCGACCCAACCCGTAACATCGATGCGTTCGAAACTGTAATTCGCTGCATGAAGGAAAGCGGTGTGGGCTACGGCTCGATTAACCATCCTGTTGATCGTGATCCAGTATGCGGCTATAGCGGAATTATTAGCAACGTTTGTCCAAAATGCGGACGTAATGAATCCCAGTGGCCGCCTTTTGAACGGATTCGCCGGATTACCGGGTATCTGGTTGGCACTCTTGACCGCTTTAATAACGCTAAACGGGCTGAGGTTAAGGATCGAGTGAAACACCTTGGTGACGACAGCGGGCAGAGAAAATTTAGTTAAACAAAAAAAAGTGATTTCTGGATGATCATGAATTTGGTCATCCAGTTTTTTATGGATCTATTGCTTATTTGTGAGAAAATTTTGATATATTCAGTCATATTGTTAAAATTTTCGCATAGTCATTACTGATTTATGTAGGATTTTTAGCAGGGTGTGTCTAAGTAAATATTTAGAAGCATGTTCAGGCACAAGCAGGCAGATGAATTTTGCGGAAATCTAAAAAATATTATGGAGAGTGGGCTAGATGAGAGAACTTGCGATTGTCATAACCGTTATCAATATGTTGTTCTTTTTTATAGCACCAATATTTCTATCGTTATTTGGCGTGAAAAATAGTTTTATGACCTACTTTTTCACTGTCATTTTGTACAGCGGCGGAATAGGCATAGCGCCATTTGCCTTACATGTGCTGATTATTGTTATGAATACAGTGATATCCTGGAATCTCTATAATAGTGAACATAAGGCCAAACCGTGCTTGATTCTTTCGTTAGTGGGTTTAATCCTGAATATAGTCGTATTCCTCATTTTAATGAAAGTTCTGCAATAGTGTTAAGTTGGGAGTCATATCAGCCATAAAAAGAGACTGGCAAATGCCAGTCTCTTTTCTATGGTGTTTCCTGCGGCAAGCAACAATTGGCTGTTAGAGCCAAATATTACCCTGGCTCATTTTTCAAAGTCATTATATAATGGGGGTTGTTAAAGGAAGAATTCTTTAAGGGAGTACAATGATGACTGGTTCCTTGTTAAGTGAGAAAGATTTTGCTGAAATCATTGCTGCAAATGGCGGACGATTGTTCAGAGTTGGCGGCTGTGTACGTGATCGGTTTATGGGGGTTGAGCCCAAAGACATTGATTTGTGTGTTGTTGGTATGGTCAAAAAAAACTTTAAAAATCTTTTTCCTCAAGCCGAAGAGTATGGTAAGTCTTTTCCGGTATTTCGTCTTATGCTGGGCGGTATAAAATGTGAAGTGGCTTTTGCAAGAACAGAACGTAAAGTCAGCAGCGGCTATAAAGGCTTTAAAGTAGCTTCTAATCCGAAAATTACAATTGAAGAGGATCTTTATCGGCGTGATTTAACCATTAATGCCATTGCTGTAGATAGCCTAACCGGTGAAGTGATTGATCCTTATAAAGGTATTCAGGATATCGAAAATCAAGTTCTTAGAGCAATAGGCCCGCAGTTTGCGGAAGATCCAATACGAGCGTTAAGGCTTGCTGGACAAGCTGCACGCTTTGGTTTTCGTGTTGACAAAGATACTTTGGTGCTTGCTCAGACTGTTGCTGCTGAATTGGCAGATGAACCTGTTGAACGCATATTTGCAGAGCTTCAACGGGTTTTACTTGAAGCACCTGAACCGGCCAGTTTTTTTCGACTCATGGCAGCCATGAATTTACTATCGATTACCTTTCCTGAGATTGCGGAATTAAGTGCAGAAAAAAGTCAGCTTGCCATGATCCATCTGGATGCGGTAGCCGTACTCAGTTCAGATCCCAAAGTAAGATTTGCCTCATTGGGATTAACTCTTACGGTTGAGCAATTGCATCATTGGAATCAAAGAATGACTTTACCGCGCGAGTGGTTGGAAGCAGCTGTTGCTGCTGGGAAAACCGTAGAACTGCTGAAAAATTGTGTACCTGAAAATCTTGTAAGCGCCATTTATCAGTTAAATCGCGG
The DNA here is from genome assembly GCA_003990955.1 of Sporomusaceae bacterium FL31. Classification (GTDB taxonomy): domain Bacteria; phylum Bacillota; class Negativicutes; order DSM-1736; family Dendrosporobacteraceae; genus BIFV01. The sequence continues at coordinate 73,402 of BIFV01000006.1, read as the reverse complement.
ACCGTTTCAAGCAGAGGATTTCGATGTGATGACTACAGCAGCCCAATTAGGATTTCCAGCTCTGACTGAGCTAAAAAAAATCCTTAACGACTTGCCAAGGGCAGAGGTTCCAAATGCGCTGAAAGGCAAAGAACTTGGTAAATGGTTAAGAACTAAGCATATTGAAATGATTACTCACCATGTTGAAAAATAAATCGTTGAAGTCAGTGGTTCACTCAAAAGAACTGGCTCTACAGGAGGGAATTGCGTATGAAAATTAGCAAAAGCTTGCTAGCCGTGACGGCTATGATCGTATTTGTGCTGAGTATATCGATAGCTCAAGCTCAAACTATTCTATACATACCACAAGATGATCGTCCGGTAAGTTTAGAAGATGTCGTGGATACAGCTCAGGCGGCAAAGCTGACCATATTAGTTCCGCCGGCAGACATGATTGCCAGCCGTGATAAAAAAGGCGACCCTGATAAACTGTGGCAATGGGTTCAAGATCATGCCAGTCAAGCAGATGCCATGGTATTATCAGGCGATTCGTTGATTTACGGTGGACTGGTAGATTCACGTACACATAATTTTGCGGAAAGCACTTTACAAGAGCGTTTGAGCCGCTTTAAAGAGCTTCAAAGCGCGCATCCGTTTACGGGAATTTATGTCTACTCAACGGTTTTACGGACTCCGCAAGGCAGTGCTGGTGGCGTTGAGCCAGCTTATTATGAACAATATGGCTGGAATATCTTTCAGCTTACAGCATTAAGGGACAAGGAAGAAGTTGAAGGTCTTACAAAAAAAGAGCGTAGGCTTATGGAAGATACACTTGCCATTATTCCTCCTGATGCATTATCAGATTGGATGCAGCGGCGTCAAAAAAATTATGCGATTAATGTTGGTCTGATTGATTTAGACAGGCAGGGAGTATTCCGCTTCTTCCTATTAGGGCGGGATGATACCGCCCCTTATTCTCAAAGCCATAAAGAGGGACGAGAGTTCAGCAAATTAGCGGCTGATATTCCAAAATCCAAATTTCAGACTTTTCCAGGAGCCGATCAACTGGCAATGGTCATGTTAGCACGGGCTTATAATGATCTCACCATGAACATCCCGATTGTTCAGGTTCAATATGCACCTGGGGCTGGCAAGGATAGCCTGCCAACTTATGAAGATCAAAAAATTGGCAAGTCTATTGTTGATCATATCAGTGCAGCGGGCGGTATTGTACTAGCCAATCCACTGAATCCTGATTTAATCGTGCATGTTAATACTCCGTTTACAGGAAAGACACCGGAAGCCGAATCCCTTCAAAACACCACTAAGTTGACGCCTGCCTTGAATCAATTTATTAATGGTCTGCAGGCTGACATTGAAGCTGGCAAAAAGGTGGCTGTAGCAGATATATCATTTGCTAATGGAGCAGATAATGCGCTTATGGCTGAATTATCAAAGCGCAAGCTGTTGGATAAGCTAAGTTCTTATTCTGGTTGGAATACGGCTGGTAATACCATGGGCTATACTGTTGGACAGGGAATGATGTCTAACGCAATGGATGATTCGGCCCGTAAGAAGCTGTTAGCTGTCCGCTATTTGGACGACTGGGCTTATCAGGCCAATATTCGCCGGAGATTAGGGGAAACTATTCTGTATCCTAATAAAGGCAGCTGGTTTTATTTGAACGATTTAGCACCGATTCTTACTGCTGAGGCGGAAAAACAAGAACGACAATTTGCCGAACAGCATCTATGGCTTTCACCTGAGCTTGTAACGGTGGAATTTCCCTGGAATCGAATGTTTGAATTAGAGGTCAACATTGCTGATCCGAAATGACCGCGTTTTGATTTCTATCTTCATAGTTTTCATATATTCATGATTGCTCTCAAAAGGGGCTGTACTGAGACTAGTGTTCAGTACAGTCCCTTTTGCTTTGTGTAATAGCAAAGGAAAACTATATTTTTACAGAGAATAAAAGATCTATAGCAGGAAAAGTCAATCCGTGGGGTGATACATTGAGACGGCTTTTGAACAGCCAATGTTGGATTAAACGCAAACTAACCATATTATTACTGCTTGTTATGGTTTATCTATTTGGCATAGCAAGTGTTGAAGCCTCATCTGCTTATCCAACAAAAAAGGTTCTAATTATGTATTCTTATAATCAAGATTTGCCTTTTTATGCCGATTTTACTGCAGGCCTAAAACAGCGATTAGAAGAGGAACGTGCAGTTAATATTCAGTTCTTTTATGAGTATTTAGATATGAATGCTTCTGTGAACGAAACGTTCTCGCAGGCTCTGGCGACTGTGTTACGGCAAAAGTACCAGCAATCGCCGCCTGATAGTATTGTTATTCATGGCATGCCGGGCATTAAGTTTTTGCTTAAATACGGCTTGGAGATCTTTGGAGACATACCCATAACTGCTGTAGTGACGCGAATTCCTAATCTTGGAAATCAACAATTACCGTCTAATTATACTGTTTATTATCCAACCATTGATATTGCAAAAACTGTACAGATGATCATAGCTTTGCAGCCAGAAACGGAAAATCTGCATGTCATTATTGGCGAATCATCGAGTGAGCAGCTTGTTCGCAGTATGCTGCCGGAGCAGTTGGAAGCTTTCTCTAAGCGGTTGACAATTACTTATTTGGATAACTTGACGGCTGCAGAACTTTTGGGTCGAATAAAAGAGATTGATGGATCAGCTGCAATTTTATTTATCGATTTTGCTCAAGACTCTCAACAAAATCGCTTTATTCCGGCGCATGTACTGCGGTCCATCTGTACCCAAGCGCAAGTACCTGTATTTGGAAGTTACTCAACGCATTTGGCAGATGCTGCAGTAGGCGGGTACGTACTCAATATGCATCAGTTTGGCCTGGAAATTGGCGAAAAGATATTGGCAGCTTTACGGGGAGGCCATACAGCAAATTCACTCGAGTCAGTTGAAGTAGCGCACTATATGGCAGACTGGAAGGTCATGCAACGCTGGAATATGAGTGAGAGGAAGCTTCCTTCAGGTACTGTTGTTATCAATCAGCCTGCATCTGTTTGGACGTCGTATACCTGGCATATCTTTGGCATCATTCTTATTATTGTCGTGCAGGCAGTGCTTATTTCAAGACATATGCGGAAACGAAAACAAGCAGAGAAGGAGTTAGCCAGGCTGGATCAGCTTCATTTAGTTGGTGAGATGGCAGCAGGTATTGGTCATGAAATCCGAAATCCGCTTACCACTGTCCGGGGATATTTGCAATTACTGGGGATTAAGAAAAAACTGCCTAATCCGGAAACCTTACAAATTATGATTAGTGAGCTTGATCGAGCCAATAGTATTATTACTGAGTTTTTAAAATTGGCAAAAAACAAAGTGATTCAGCGATCTCTTTACTCACTGAATGATCTTGTGGAAAACCTGATGCCGATTCTTCAAGCTGAAGCCAGTTTACGCGGCCATGACCTGATTTATATTTCTACAGCTACTCCTGCAGTGATGATTGACGAAAAGGAAGTGCACCAGGTCGTATTAAATTTGGTTATGAATGGGTTAGATGCTATGACGGCTCATGGAGTTTTAAAGATTCAGACCAGTACTGTCCAAAACCGTGTGATGTTGTCTATTACCGATCAAGGTCCAGGGATACCCGATGAAGTTGCCAATAAAATTGGAACTCCATTCTTCACAACTAAAGCAAATGGAACGGGATTGGGACTTTCAATTTGTTTTGCCATTGCTGAGCGCCATGGAGGGCGCTTAGAATTCATTACTGATCCTAATGGAACGACGTTTAATTTTTATTTGCCAATACCTAAGAGGCGGATTAACCATGAATGATTATTAACAAAATTATTGAATTATTGGAGGATAATATTGAAAATGTATCCAATAATAGTTAAATAATAATTACTTTCCACCAAGTAAGAACCATGCGGGAGGTGGCAATTTTTTGGATAAAATGAAAGGTATTCCGACCAGTAGTTCACAGACAAAAGCCGGTCAACGGAATGTTCAAGTCATCCAATTATTGATTCATAGTTTTAGTGCTCGCGGATCGAAGAAAGAATTCCTAGACAAAGTTGTTGATTTGATTCAGCAAGAAAGTGGTTGTAATTTTGTTGGAATTCGCGTATTAAATGAAGCCGGATATATTCCATATCATTCTTACGTTGGTTTTAGTCATGAATTTTGGGAAGCTGAGAATCAAATTCAAATTTTTAAAGAGGATTGCAGTTGTACTCGTATTGTTAGTGGCAACCTTCTGCCATTTGATAAACCTGTTATCAACAGTGCTGGTTCTTTATGTTGTAATGATATTTTAATCTTTGCTGAAAGTCTATCTGAGGATGAGCAAAAAAAGTACCGCGGTGCCTGCATTCAAGCTGGATATCGCAGTCTTGCGATCATTCCAGTTTATCATCAGGAAGAAATACTTGGCATTATTCACATGGCAGATTTAAAGCCAGATCAGTTAAATACAACCGTGATTGAGTTAGTTGAATCGATTGCACCACTGGTTGGCGAAGTTCTGCAAAGGGATAAAGTCGAACAGTCTCTTAAAGCTTCAAAGAATAATGCCGCCATTTTAGAAAAAATTGTTGGCGGGATTAGCAGTCTTGCCTATGTGGTAGATCTGGATACCTATGAGCTGATTCATGTCAGTCCAGCGTTGCGAGAGTTATGCGCTGCAAAATTTGGCTGCAAATGCTACGAAATTTTCGGTATGTCGGCTCCATGCTGCGATTGCTTTCATTTAAGACCGTCTCAGGGTATCGAAAGACAAGTGCCATGGGAGCGCTATGTCAGTATTCATGACCGGTACTATCTAGCAGAACAGAAAACCATCCAATGGCCGGATGGGCGCAGCATGCATGTCGCCTTTGTTACAGATATTACTCAACAGCGAAAAGCCGAACAAGAGCTGCTTGAAAGTAATGCCGATCTGGAAAAGATGGTAGTCGACCTGCAGCAGCTTAGTGCAACATTAGAGGAAGAGATTATGGAGCGGCAGGCAGCTCAGGAAGAACTGTCTCAGAAGGCTGAGGAAATTCGCCGAATGGCCTATTATGATATGCTAACTGGCCTGCCCAATAGAACATACTTAATTGAATGCCTTGAGGATGAGATGGTAAAGGCTCGCCAAGGTCATGCTGCAGGTGCCGTTTTGTTTGTTGATTTAGATGATATTAAAATTGTCAACGATACCTTTGGTCATACTTATGGTGATGCATTGATTGTCATGGCTGGCAATCGTATCGTACAGGAAGCGGGTCAAGGTGCCCTTGTTGGACGTATTGGCGGCGATGAATTTATGATTATTTTGCCTGGACAGAATGAACAGGAGAGCATTGCACGTATTGCCAATAAAATTATTGGGGTATTTTGTCATGATATTCATGTGTTGGGAATTGGCTTTCATATGTCAGCCAGTGCCGGGATTGCCAGATATCCAGATGATGGTGACAAAGCTGAGGAAATATTTAAAAATGCTGATAATGCCATGTATGCGGCCAAAAGGGACGGCAAGAATTGTTGGCGTTTTTATGAGGCTGTCATGCAGGCCGAGGCTTACAATCGTATTCATCTCATTAATAATCTCCGCTACTCGATTGAGCGTGATGAGTTTTCACTGCACTATCAGCCTCTGGTAAGCGTTGTTGAGGGGAGTATCATAGGCTTTGAGGCCTTGCTTCGCTGGAACAGTCCAGCCTATGGCCCAATTTCACCAGCAGTCTTTATTCCAATCGCTGAGCAAAGCGGGCTTATTCAAATGATTGGCCAGTGGGTACTTCAGGAGGCATGCCGCTTCATAAAGCAATTGAGCGAGCAGGGGTGGAGCCATATTCATGTGGCTGTTAATGTGTCTCCTCATCAACTGTGTGCCGATAACTTCATTCAAATTGTTCGTGAAGTACTGGATAACGCCGGAGTTGAGCCTTGCCAGCTCGAATTAGAAATCACTGAAAATGCTCTCATCGAATCATTGGAAGATAGTATCGACAAACTGGATGAACTTCAGGCCATGGGGATACGGTTATCACTCGATGATTTTGGTACAGGTTATTCATCACTGACTTATCTGCAGCGTTTGCCGGTGAATACATTAAAGATTGATAAAGCGTTTATTGATAGGATTCTTGTTGGTGGTGCGCAGAAAGCCATTATCGGAACGATTGTGGAGATGGCTCACGTTATGGGGATGAAGGTTGTTGCTGAGGGGGTTGAGACTTTTCAGCAGCTGGACTATTTGAAACAATGTCATTGCGATTTTATTCAAGGGTATCTGATTAGCCGTCCCATCCCTGAAACTGAAGCCTTCGCTTTTATTGCGAGTCAATCACCAATGAGGCCATAGAGATTTATCGATTAGCAGTCAAAATAAAATCGTAGAATACATATTCTACGATTTTATTTTGACTGTTTATTTATTATAGTTCTATTATAAGGAAAAAATTGGTAATATTAATATGCGGAAACTTATGTTTTCGGCAGCTGGATTAATGACTGGATTTTTTTTATGCTAGCGCTGCCTGATAAAACGTCAGGAGAACGTAATATTGATAAAAGCAGCTTGTCTAACATTGCGAAATATTGATCCAGATGAGATTGTTTTTGATACCGTCTTAAACATGCTAAAAATGAAGGGGAGAGACTGATGGTAAAACAACGATGTCAGGATGTTAGAAATCTATGGGCACAGGTTGATGCTCTCATGCTGGGTATGAACTGGTCAGAAGAAGATGTGGAGAAACCCCACATTTTAGTTGACGATGTTCAAGGTGACAGCCATCCGGGCAGTTTTCACCTTGATGTTCTCAATGATGAAGCCTGCATTGGCGTGTATGAAGCTGGCGGTAAGCCTGCCAAGTTTCATGTCACCGATATCTGTGATGGCTGGGCGCAAGGCCATGATGGCATGAATTATATTCTGGCTTCTCGTGAGGTTATGGCCGATATGGTACAGATACATGCTTCGGTCATTCCCTGGGATGGGATGATCCTGTTGTCAGGCTGTGATAAATCAGTTCCGGCTCATCTTATGGCTGCTGCAAGAATGGATATTCCAACCATTCATATTCCCAGTGGCTCAATGCGTTCCGGTCCTAATATATCGACTTCAGGTTTGGCAGGACCCTTGACTGCAAAAGCTAAGAAAGGTTTAGTCAGTCAGGCCGAAATGCGCAATTTTAAATTAACCGGCTGTCCGTCTTGTGGTGCCTGTCAATTCATGGGGACTGCCAGCACAATGCAATGTATGTCAGAAGCATTAGGGGTGGCGCTGCCGGGAACAGCACTCATGCCGGCTACATTTATGGATATTAGGCGTTATGCCCGTTTAGCAGGTAAAAAAATCATGGAATTAGCTGAAAAAAATATTACTGCTTCAAAAATATTGACTCAGGATGCCTTTGAAAATGCAATAAAAGTTCATGCTGCAATTGGCGGAAGCACGAACGCACTGATCCATCTTCCAGCCGTTGCTCATGAGCTGGGAATAGAACTTGATCCAAAGCTTTTTGATCGAATCGGTCAACAGATTAAGTATTTAACCAATATCCAGCCGAGTGGAAAGTATGTTACCGAAATGTTCTGGTTTGCCGGTGGCGTACCCATGATTCAATGGCTGATTAAAGACCAATTGAAGCTGGATGTTATGACCGTGACTGGGCAGACATTGGGAGAAAACCTGAATAAACTTATGAAAGATGGCTTTTTTGAACGCTGCCTCAATTATCTAAAAACCTATGGTATCCCGGCTGACGAGATTATTAAATCTCCTGAGAAGGCAAAACAATATGGTTCTATTGCTGTGCTTACCGGAAATATTGCGCCAGATGGTGCTGTGGTCAAATATTCGGCAGTAGTGCCAGCCATGCAAAGTCACCTTGGCCCTGCGGCAGTTTTTAATAGTGAAGAAGAAGCTCAAGCGGCAATCCTGGCAGGAAAGATTAATCCGGGTGCAGTGGTCGTAATCCGCTATGAAGGACCTAAAGGATCGGGGATGCCCGAAATGTTTATGACCACTGATGCCATTGTATTCGATGAAAAGTTAAATGGTTCAGTGGCTATTATAACAGATGGCAGGTTTTCGGGTGCAACTCGCGGCCCTTGTATTGGCCACGTATCGCCAGAGGCCGTTGAGGGCGGACCGATAGCCCTTATTCAAGACGGGGATTTGATTGAAATCGACATACCAACTAGAAGTATTCATATTGTTGGGATAACTGGCGTACGAAAAGCTGCTGAAGAAATTAAACAAATTCTTCAGCAGCGCAGAGCCGTGTGGCAATTGCCTGAACTTACACCTAAAAAGGGTATTTTGAGGCGCTATTCGCAGCATGCCGTTTCGGCAATGGCTGGGGCCTACATGAAATAGTTTGTTATAGGGAACGCATGAGATCACGAATTGTAAGGAGGGATTTTATGTTTAAAGGGATTTTGACTCCTGTTATTACGGTGCTAGACCAAAAAGGAAGGCTTGATTTTCCTGGCAATGAATTGGTTATCAATCGACTTATTAATCACGGCATGAATGGGCTGCTTTTTCTCGGAAGCATTGGCGAGTTTACGGCTTTAACCATGGAAGAGAAGAAAGAATTTATTCGCTATGTTGTCAAAATAGTAAGTAAGCGGGTGCCTGTTTTAATCGGTACAGGTGGGACGGTTCAGGAAGAGGCGATTGAGCTTACTCAAGTTGCCGAACAAGAGGGTGCAGATGGTGTGGTCGTAATTTCACCCTATTATTTTAAGCTTACTCCAGAGATTATCTATCGCTATTATGCTAATATTGCCCGTAATACGGCATTGCCAATGATGCTGTATAATTTTCCAGAAAGGACTTCTTCCGACTTAGGGCCAGATTTGGTAACACGGTTAGCTGCTGACTTTACTAATATTGTGGCAATAAAAGATACGGTTGACAATATCAGTCATACCAGAAAGCTAATTCAAGCCGTGAAGCAGCAGCGTCCTGAATTCACGATCTTATCCGGTTTTGACGAGTATTTGCTGCCTAATCTTATGGCTGGTGGCGACGGTGTACTATGTGGCTTAACAAACGTTGTGCCCGAAGTTTTTTCCGAGTTACTCAAGGCCTATGAAACTAAGGATTTTGGGAAAGTCGCGCGCCTTAACAAAAAAGTTTCAATTTTAATGAATTTATATGATGTTTCACAGCCTTTTATTGGTGCCATTAAAGGTGCTGTGGCTGCCAGGGGAGTGGCAATCAACCCAACCGTTAAAGAGCCAGCTATGGAACTTACAGAATGGCAGTGTGCCGAAATTGATAAAATTCTCATGATGGCAGAACAAGTGTAGCGTTAGCAGAACTGTTCCTGAATAATAAAGCCACAGCGATGAGCAATCTGCAAATCACTGTGGCTTTTATTACTGCTGTGAATCAGAGCAGACAATGTCGTGAAAAATAGTATCTTGAATATGTGCCTTAGTACAGAGTATAATGAATTAATAAGTGAGGCTTTATTTGCCGAAAAGGCAGATAGGGCCTTTTGGATATCTGTAGAGCAAATTTTCAAAAACATTTTGTCCTGTAGGAGAAGACTTGATATAAAAGGAGATGAACCCATGCCAATTAAAATTCCTAACCATTTGCCGGCTGTAAACATCCTGGAAAAGGAAAATATTTTTACGATGGACGAAGATAGAGCTTATTCGCAGGACATACGTCCATTGCGGATTTTATTACTCAATCTGATGCCGACGAAAATAGTAACAGAAACGCAACTGCTTCGATTATTAGGGAATTCTCCACTGCAGGTAGAATTTGATTTTATGTATACTGCAACGTATGAGCCCAAAAATACGCCACAAGAACATCTGGTGAAATTTTACGAGACATTTGATCATGTTAAAAACCGTAAATATGATGGGATGATTATCACTGGGGCGCCGGTGGAGCAGATTCCGTTTGAAGAAGTGGTCTATTGGCAAGAATTATGTGAAATTATGGACTGGAGCAGGCGGAATGTATATTCCACTCTTCATATCTGCTGGGGAGCGCAAGCTGCTTTATATCATCACTATGGTATTCCTAAATATGATCTGCCTCAAAAAATGTTCGGAGTATTTCCTCATTCGGTCAATATTAAAGAAAAAATGCTTTTCCGGGGTTTTGATGATGTTTTTTATGTACCACATTCCCGTCATACTGAAGTAAGACGCGAAGATATTGCCAAGGTACCAGGTTTATGTATATTGTCCGAGTCCGAGGAAGCGGGTGTTTATGCGGTAGTGGATAAAAAGCATCGCCAGCTTTTCATTACGGGTCATTCCGAATATGATCCGCTGACGCTTAAGGCTGAGTATGACCGTGATGTGGCACTGGGACTTCCCATCAATATTCCGGCTAACTATTATCCTAACAATGACCCTGCACAAACACCGCAGGTGCGCTGGCGGAGTGCCGCCAATCTGCTTTTTTCAAATTGGCTTAACTATTACGTTTATCAAGGGACGCCTTTCGATCTTGATAAATTAAATAACTCTGGTGATCAAAGCGGGCTGTATGGTGATGGAATTTAAGCAGGCCTGTTTCGGATAACTAAGATCGCAGCATATCTGGTTTGTTTTCCCAGAATGCTGCGGTTTTTTTTATTCGCCTGTTTAGCGGTCTATGGACTATAGTCCTACTAAATCCTTGACGGTAGGATGGAAAATGATATACAATTATAGACAAATACATACAATTTTATACATAATTTTACAAGTTCAGCATTTTTATCTAATTAGCTGTGGGATAATCTTATATTTGGCAAACCTGCTGAAAAGCAGGGACGCAAAGCTATGGGTCTACAATCGCGACGCGATCATGATTGCCAAGCCGCCGTGCTAGTCATACTAACATGTTGCAGGCCAGGGACCTCCCTGGCCTTATTATGTTGTCAGAAAATATAATCATCTTCTTGAACGATCCTGTAAACGAAGGATTAACATCTGCTCCTAGAAATTGGTGGAAGTCAGATTGCTATAGTCCTCGTGCTATTTGGTGCCAACATTGAGCTCCCGCGTATCAAATTGAATACGTGTCATGCTATATTCTATATTCAAGATTAAGGAGGCCTATAGATGAAAGTTCTAACTGTAGATGATGCTGTTTTTATCCGGGTGACTCTTCGACAAATGTTAGAAAGGCATGGGTATGAAGTGGTCGGTGAGGCTGGTAATGGGATTGAGTGTATCGAGAAATACAATGAATTGAAGCCTGATTTGGTGACCATGGACATTACTATGCCTGAAATGGACGGCATAGCGGCTTTGCGGGAAATTAAGCAGATTAACCCTCAGGCAAAAGTCATTATGATTTCGGCTATGGGACAGGAGAAAAGTGTTAAGGAATCAATATTAGCCGGAGCTTGCGGCTTTATTTTGAAACCCTTTAATGAAGAGCAAGTTATTCGTGGACTCAGCAAGTTTAAATAAAAGCCGGTAATGAGTGGTATTACGTATTTATGTACTTGTGAGGGTGGATTATAGTGAGCAATGAGTATAGCCAAGTTTCAGGACCTGAGCTTTTTGTGTTTGAAACCAATCAATTGTTGGATAAGCTGGAGATGCTTATTTTAGACAGCGAAAAAAACGGTGGTTTACAAGCCTCAATTGATGAAGTTTTTAGGATTATGCATACAATAAAAGGTTCAGCAGCGATGATGTCTTTTAATAATATTTCTTTACTGGCTCATTCTGTGGAAGATGTTTTCTATTTTCTACGAGAAGATAGGCTGGCTATTGTTAATTATTCTGAACTTACAGATTTAGTATTATTGGTTGTTGATTTTATTAAAGGTGAGATTAGCAAATTGGAAGCCGGTAGCAGTCTTACTGGTGATTGCTCGACATTAAACAATAACATACAGGCTTTCTTAGCGGCAATAAAAACCATGGACCCAGTTAACTCCAGTTTGCCATTAATGCCTAATTGCGATCTCCAGTCATTTGTGGAGGCATGCCAAGCGTCAGGCGAAGATGGTCAAGTTGTTTGTGAAACTGTGGTCCATTTTGATGATGATTGCGGAATGGAAAATTTAAGGGCATTTACACTGATTACTGAGCTGGGTGAGTACGCACAGAAGGTGGAATATTTTCCGGCTGAAATCATGGAAAATGACGATACAGCAGAGATTATCCGCAATGAGGGATTTAAAATTTGGTTTGCAACAAAAACGCCAGTAGCCACTTTGCATAATTTTTTCGCTCAAACCATGTTTTTAAAAGAATACACACTGAATACAGTAGTTGATCCTGATGAGATCAAACCGAAAGAACGGCGCATCATTGATTTAGATGGGCCTTTTCCTGTTGAGCAATCTCGAAGCTTCGAACAACCTGTTATGCCGGATAACAGTGGGGATATTGAGCATAGCAATGCTGCAAAGCAAAGTTTTATTAGCGTTAATGTAGCAAAAATGGATATGCTTATGGACTTAGTGGGGGAATTGGTGATCGCTGAGGCGATGGTAACCCAAAATCCCGAACTTCAGGATTTGAATCTGGATAAATTTTTTAAAGCAGCTCGTCAGCTAAGAAAAATTACCGGAGAACTTCAGGATGTTGTGATGTCTATCCGCATGGTTCCATTAGCAGCTACCTTTCACAAAATGACACGGATTGTTCGGGATATGGCCCGCAAGCTAGATAAGCAAGTAGAGTTAGAGATTGTAGGCGAGCATACAGAAGTTGATAAGAATATTATTGAAAATATTGCCGATCCACTCATGCATCTTATTCGAAATGCCGTTGATCATGGGATTGAACCTTCCCATGAGCGGATGTCTAAAGGCAAGCATAGGGTGGGCAAGGTTCGTCTGGAAGCTAAAAATGCAGGCGGTGATGTCTGGATTATTGTCCAGGATGATGGCGGAGGCTTAAGCCGAGCTAGAATCCTGCAAAAAGCCCGTGAACGAGGGCTGACTGATCAGGATGACAGCTCGTTGACCGATAAACAAGTTTACTCGTTTATTCTCAAGCCAGGTTTTTCAACTAAAGAGAATATTACTGAATTTTCCGGTCGTGGAGTAGGCATGGATGTGGTGGCGAAAAATATTGCTGCCATTGGCGGAGCTATCAGTGTTGACAGCGTTGAAGGTATGGGAACTACGATGTCCATTCGAATACCGCTGACGTTGGCTATTATTGACGGTATGATTATTAAGGTAGGCAAGACCATTTATACGGTGCCGACGATTTCTATCAAAGAGTCTTTCCGATTGCGCGAGCAAAACCTGATTACTGATCCTGACAATAATGAAATGATTATGATCAGAGGTCAATGTTACCCGGTTTTACGGCTGCATGAACGTTTTGGCATTCAATCAGGACTCACTGATTTATATGAGGGAATTATGCTTATGGTTGAAATCGAGGGAAGGAGTCTTTGCCTATTTGCCGATTCACTGGTTGGGCAGCAGCAAGTTGTTGTAAAGGCATTACCGAGTTATATCAAAAAAATGCCAGGAATCGCCGGTTGTACTTTGCTAGGCGATGGCAGTGTCAGCTTAATCTTAGATGTGGATGGACTTATTAGGGTCTAATCAGGCTTTAACTCAGCAGTAGACAGTAGACATATTGGAGGAGATTTGACATGACTTGGTTTCTTAACCTGAAGGTCGGAAAAAAACTACTAATCAGTTTTATTTCAGTTGCCATTATTGCTGGAATCATGGGTTCATTTGGTGCTTACAATCTTTCAGAGATTACTGAGCAAGACAGGGACTTATACGAACGATACACCGTGCCCTTAGGTGACTTGCTGGATATGATGGAAAGCTATTATATCATGAGAGTGGAAATACGAAATATTATTTTGGCTAAAGATCAGGCAGACCGAGAAAAGGCAGCTGGCAAGGTAAGAACTGAGCTGCAGCGGTTTAAAAAATCCATCCAAACTTATGAAACAACAGTCTCTTCAGATGAAGGCCGTAAAATTTATACCAATCTCAAGAACGGTGTAACTGAATATGAGCCATACATTGAAAAAACCATTCAATTAGCTTTGAACAACCAAACTGAACTGGTTACGCAATTACTCCAAACCGATGGTGTGAGAATAGGAAAGACAATTGAAGATGCATTGGCGGGAGCGCAGGAATTAAAGATAAAGACTGCAGGCGACAAAGCGGCCAGCAATCAGAATATGGCACATCGCGCCATCATCGTGGTCAGTATCTTTGTAGTGATAGCCGTATTGCTTGCTGTTGTATTAGGCATGTTTTTAGCGCGTATTATCAGCAATCCGGTGAATAAGCTAGTGGAAGTTGCTGAGAAGCTCGCTGAGGGAAATGTCAATGTTCGTGTTGAGGCAACAACGAAAGATGAGCTTGGCTTGCTGATGGAGGCTTTTTCTAAAATGGTGACCAATATTAGGGAGCAGGCATTCATTGTTGAAAAAATTGCCGGCGGTGATTTAACGGTTGATGTCGCCATTCGATCAGAACAGGATCTTTTAGGCAAAAAGCTGAGTGAGATGGTCGCCACCAACAATAAGATTCTTGGTAATATTAACTTTGCTGCTGAAGAAGTGGCAGCTGGTGCTCAGCAGATTGCTGCGTCAGGGGAAGTCCTGTCACAGGGATCAACAGAGCAAGCCAGCTCTATTGAAGAAATTACTGCTTCGATGATGCAGGTAGCGGCTCAAACCAAACAAAATGCGATGAATGCCAGTCAGGCAAATGAGCTTGCTGCTATGGCTAAGGAAAAAGCCATGGCAGGGAATAGTCAAATGAATGAGATGGTTAAGGCCATGAGTGAAATTAATGAGTCGTCAGCAAATATTTCAAAAATCATTAAAGTGATTGACGAGATAGCTTTCCAAACCAATATTTTGGCGCTTAATGCTGCAGTTGAAGCAGCCAGAGCCGGACAGCATGGCAAAGGATTTGCTGTCGTGGCTGAAGAGGTGCGCAATTTAGCGGCTCGCAGTGCCAATGCTGCCAAAGAAACGACTGTCATGATCGAGGGGTCAACCAAAAAGGTGGATGCCGGGGCAAAGTTTGCGAATGAAACGGCTTTGGCACTTGGTGGTATTTTGGAAGAAGTAACAAAAGCGGCCACGATTGTCGGCGAAATTGCTGCAGCTTCAAATGAACAGGCAACAGCAATCGCACAGATTAATCAAGCCATTGCGCAAGTCTCGCAAGTTGTACAAACAAATTCGGCAACAGCGGAGGAAAGTGCTTCTGCCAGTGAGGAGCTTTCCGGTCAGGCTGAAGCTATGAAAGAGAATGTCCGTCGTTTTAAATTAAAGCAAACAAATATGGGGTTAACGGGCGATGGCTTTAACATCAGTCCAGAAATATTACGAACTCTTGAAGGGTTGGTAGCAAAAAAAGCATCACCTGTGAAACAGGACGAAAATTTACGGACGGCAGTGATTCCTGCCCCAGCTAAAATTGTGCTGGATGATCATGAATTTGGTAAGTATTAGCAAAGGCCTAATAAGAAAGGAGGGCAAATATGTCAGAATTTATTAATAACCAGTCTGAATTAGAGGAAGATACTCAGAAAGGTAAGTTTCTCACTTTCGCGTTAGGAGCAGAGGTCTATGGGATTGAGATTAAATATGTAACGGAGATTATTGGCATGCAGGCCATTACTGAGGTGCCTGATCTGCCGGAATACATCAAGGGAATTATTAATCTTCGCGGTAAAATTATTCCAGTCATGGATGTACGGCTGCGGTTTAAGAAACAACTCCGTGACTATAATGACCGAACCTGCATTATTGTGGTCGAGATTAAAGATGTTGCGGTTGGGCTTATTGTTGATACGGTAGCAGAGGTGTTAGCCATTACCGATGAGGATATTGTTCTTCCTCCTCAGGTCAATAACAACTATCAGCAGCGGTATATTAGTGCTATTGGCAAGGTCGGCAGTGATGTCAAGTTAATTCTGGATTGTGATAAGTTATTAAATGACGAGGAAGTAGAAGGTCTTGGGATAGCCCGCTAAAGTGAACA
Source organism: Sporomusaceae bacterium FL31 (assembly GCA_003990955.1). Taxonomy (GTDB): domain Bacteria; phylum Bacillota; class Negativicutes; order DSM-1736; family Dendrosporobacteraceae; genus BIFV01. The sequence continues at coordinate 57,447 of BIFV01000006.1, read as the reverse complement.
GTAATATAAAATGGAGGCATGGAAATGAATTGGTTTAAAGATTTAAAAGTTGCAAAAAAACTGATTGTGGCCTTTCTTTTCGTTACAATAGTGGCCAGTATAGTTGGGCTGGTTGGTGTCGTTAATCTTTACACCTTAGCAAAAGAAGATACTGCATTGTATGAGTATTACACAGTACCATTAGAAGAAATGGGTAATATCTCTGAGGCTTATCAACGCGGGCGTGTCCATTTTCGTGATGCCATGAATAATAAAGATCCAAGAATCCAAGCAGAAAATATGAAAAAATTTGATGAATCGATCATCATTATGAAAGACGAAACTGCTAAGATAGGCAAAACCATGGTGACAGATGAAGGGCGTAAACTTCATAAGACGCTTGAAACGACCATTGCCGAATATGAACCGTATACAAAAAATCTCTATGGGATGGTTAAGGCTGGACAATATGACCAGGCCAATCAATTAATGCAAAGTGAAGGCATGCGGGTTGCTGGGATTTTTAATGATACCCTGGACAAATTAACTGTCATGAAAGTTGATGCCGCTAAGCAAAAAGCTGCTGAGAACAAAGAAACAGCCAATCGTGCCATTGTAATTATGATTACGATCATTGTTGCTTGTGTGGCGATTGCGATGGGACTAGGTCTGTACATAGCCAGAGTCATTTCGCAACCTGTTAAGCTCGTGGTAGAAGCGGCGGGCTGTATTGCCGAGGGTGATTTGAACGTTAATGTGGATATCAAAAGCAAGGATGAATTTGGCATATTAGCTCAGGCATTTAACACGATGGCAACCAAACTCAATAGTACATTAACCAGTATTAATCAGGCGGCTGAACAAGTGGCTGCAGGTGCCCGTCAAATTGCTGCATCTGGTGAGGTATTATCGCAGGGTTCCACTGAGCAGGCCAGTTCGATTGAAGAGATTACTGCCTCCATGACTCAGGTAGCGGCTCAGACTAAGCAAAATGCAGTCAATGCTAACCAGGCTAACGAGTTGGCTATTACAGCGAAGGATCAGGCTGTTGAAGGGAATAGCCAGATGCAGCAAATGGTCAGAGCGATGGATGAAATTAACGAATCTTCGACCAATATTTCAAAAATTATCAAAGTGATTGATGAAATTGCTTTCCAAACCAATATTTTGGCTCTGAATGCCGCCGTAGAGGCGGCGAGAGCCGGTCAGCATGGAAAGGGGTTTGCTGTAGTTGCTGAGGAGGTAAGAAATTTAGCCGCGCGCAGTGCAAATGCTGCTAAGGAAACTACTGCAATGATTGAAGGATCAATAAAAAAAGTTGACGTTGGAACCAAGATTGCAAACGAAACGGCAGTGGCTCTTAATGGGATTGTTGGCGGTGTCACCAAAGCGGCTGAATTGGTTGGCAATATTGCTGAAGCTTCAAGTGAGCAAGCTACGGCATTGGCTCAAGTCAATCAAGCGATTGAACAGGTATCACAGGTTGTACAGACTAACTCAGCAACTGCTGAGGAGAGTGCATCGGCGAGTGAAGAACTTTCTGGTCAGGCTGATATGATGAGAGAACATGTAAGCAAATTTAGACTGAGACAAAACGATCGGAGTTTTCGCCATCAACAGCAGGATATGAATCTCAATTCTGATCTTTTACGGACAATTGAGAATATGATTGAACAAAAAAATAATCGTTATCCGCCAGAGTTACGTTCAGGTCAAGAAACAAAAACTAAAATTTTACTTGATGACAGTGAGTTTGGGAAATACTAAGCAATTGTTTAAAAGGATGGGAACGGATGGATTTAATCTCTGACCGGGAGTTTTATGAACTGGTCCATTTTATTAAACGAAATTATGGAATCAATTTGGCCCAGAAACGCAGTTTAGTGGTAGGCCGGCTGCATAATTACATCGTTCAGAGTGGCTTTAGTAATTTTGCCGATTACTGGCACTATGTACTAAGTGACCACAGTGGTCAAGCTGGTACTATTTTAGTGAATAAGCTCACAACCAACCATACGTACTTTCTGCGTGAACCAAAGCATTTCGAATTTTTAGAGCAAGAAATTTTACCTTATTTAGCTGACGCTGAAGTAAAATCTAAAGATATCAGGATTTGGAGTGCCGGCTGCTCAACCGGTGAAGAGCCATATACGCTGGCCATGACAATCGATTCCTATTTTGGCGTCGAAAAGTGGTGCTGGGACACCCAGATACTAGCTACTGATATATCGGTGAATGCTTTGGAAAAAGCAGAGAAAGCGGTATATGCCAACAATCAGCTAGAAACTATTCCTCATGATTGGCGAACGAAATATTTTCGTAGAATTGACGATGAAGTTAGCGTGATCGCTGATAAAATTCGCAATGAGGTTATTTTCCGGCGGTTTAATCTCATGAACATGACTTTTCCATTTAAGAAAAAATTTCATGTTATTTTCTGCCGGAATGTTATGATTTATTTCGATGCCGAGACCAAGAAAGAGTTGATTAATCGTTTTTATGATCATTTAGAGCCAGGCGGGTATTTATTGATCGGGCATTCTGAGTCAATTAACCGGAATGAAAGTAATTTTAAGTTTGTAATACCTGCTGTTTATAGAAAGGGCTAAAGATATGTGTGCTGCTAAAAAAATCAGGGTTTTGGTGGTAGATGATTCGCTGGTATTTCGTGAGACTTTAGCACGGGAAATTGCCCGTGATCCAGCCATTGAGGTGGTAGCGACGGCATCAGACCCCTATATGGCCAGAGACAAAATATTGGAACTAGAGCCTGATGTCATGACATTAGATGTTGAGATGCCAAGAATGAGTGGAATTGATTTTTTAAAACGATTGATACCGCAGTATCCTCTTCCAGTTGTTATGGTGAGTGCCATCAGTGCAACTGTATTTGATGCGTTAAATGCCGGTGCTGTTGATTTTGTAACGAAGCCGGATGTTAAAAGCGGACGAGGTTTGGATGGCGTGATTAGTGAGCTTATTGTAAAAATCAAAATTGCCTCAACAGCAAAAATAGGAATTAAAGCTGGTGAGACGGGTACTAGACCAGTTGTTACCGGGTCTGGTTTGGCAAAGAGCAACTGCATCATTGCTATTGGAGCATCAACTGGTGGTACTGAAGCCATCAATACCGTATTGAAAGGCTTTTCGCGGGAAATGCCAGGTACTGTTATTGTTCAGCATATGCCACCTGTTTTTACAGCTATGTATGCGGCACGCTTGAATAGTACTTGTGCTGTTGAGGTTAAAGAGGCGAGTACAGGTGATTTGGTATTACCGGGGCGGGTTCTCCTTGCACCCGGAGATCAGCATATGCGGGTCAAACGGGTCAACAATGATTATATGGTGGAATGTTTTCAGGGTGAAAAGGTCAATGGACATCGGCCTGCAGTTGATGTATTGTTTCAATCGGTTGCCGCCCAGGCTGGCAGCAATGCGATTGGCGTCATTCTTACCGGGATGGGAAATGACGGTGCTAAAGGGCTGTTAGCGTTACGCCAGGCAGGTGCTGCAACCTTAGGTCAGGATGAACGCTCCTCTGTTGTTTATGGAATGCCAAAAGCTGCTTTTGAAATGGGCGCAGTCCAGGAGCAAGCTGCTCTTGACTTGATTTCGCAGAAGATTGCTTTACGGGTTCGCAAACAGTGATTTTTTGAGGCGGTTCAGTGATCGGTATGCTGCAAATGAGAGAGGGTTACTTTGTGCTGAGATAGATAACAAGCCAGCCCCTAAGCAATGGGCTGGCTTGTTATTTGCCAAATAACTTGAAATAGGCAGATAAATAGCTGCAGGGAAAACCTTACCGGAAGCCGAACAGAAATAAGTAAGGTACATATTTATAGTAAAGGACGGACGCTTAAGATGAATATTTCCCGGAAATTTCGTATGTTCTGCCTGTTCTTGGCACTATTTGTTGGGCTTACTGCTTCAGTTTATGCGGAGTCTGCCAATACGCTGCTGCAGCAAGGACTTGAATATCAAAAAAACGGTCACCATGATCAGGCTATCCATACTTTTACCGATCTGTTGAAACTTACACCAGACTCGGCAGAAGCCTATTTTTATCGGGGTAACTCTTATAAGGCAGTTAAACAGTTCGAACTAGCGCTGCAAGATTATACCCAGGCAATCGTTTTACAGCCTAAGCAAGAAAAGGCATTTGTTAATCGAGGCTTGACTTATTATGAAACAAGGGAATATGAATTAGCGGTTCAGGATTTCTCGACAGCCATTCAGCTGCGGCCTACTATTCGTCAGTACTTTCTTCGGGGGATGTCCTATCATATGTTAGGGCAGTATGATGCTGCTATTGCAGATTACTCGACAATTATTAAACGTAAATCTGACTATGTACTTGCCTATGCGGCTAGAGGCAACGCCTATGTTGCAAAGAAAATGCCGAATCAGGCCATCCAGGATTATAGCAAGCTGATTGATCTTACACCAAATATGCCTAGCGCTTATACGCAAAGGGCTGCTGTTTATGCAGACAATAAGCAGTTTGATCTTGCTATTGTCGACTATACCAGTGCAATTCATCTGAATCCGAAAAATGCGTATCATTATCTGAGTCGCGGTGAGTTATATCAGTTAAAGGGACAGATCGATTTTGCAATTGCGGATTTTACGAATGCGATTGATAGCAATCCGGCATATATTGATGCCTATAAGCAGCGTGGAGCGGCTTATCAGCAATCAGGTCAACTTGAATTAGCGCAAGCAGACCTGGATAAGGAAGCTGAGCTTACCGTAAAGGCTGATAGCCGGGCTCATTTGTTTCGCGGTATCCTGTTTGAACTGGATAAACACTATGATGCTGCAATCGCTGAATATACGGCTGCAATCTCTTTAGAGCCTAATAATTCAAGTTATTACATAGCAAGGGCGAATGCTTATGATGAAAGTGTTGAACACCGGGATCTGGCGTTAGCTGACTATAATAAAGCCATTGAGTTAGAACCTGATCAATACAGCCATTACTATGATCGCTCAGTGCATTATTATAATATTGGTAACTATGCACTTGCTTTGCAGGATGCTAATTCAGCCCTTCAGCTGAATAGCGGTTTTGCACATGCGTTTAATGCGCGGGGTAATATTTATGCCGTTCAAGGGAAATATCATCAAGCTATCATAGAATTTGAGAAAGCGGTTGAGTTGTCTAATGACAGTCTTTCGCCTTTGTTTAATTTAGCGCAGGTCTATGAGTTGATGAATAAGCAGAAGGAAGCTAAACTCTATTATCAGAAAGCGGCTGGTGCCGCAGGAATGCTGAGTGATGATGCCAAAGCTAAATTGGATGCCAGGCTGAACGATGATTGGAAGAGTTATCCAGAATGGATATAGGCTACCTTGTATAACAGGTCAACAAGTCAACTGGCAGCCTTACTATAATGCTATAGCAGGCAATTAGCTTGCTGAAATTAGCGAAAGGCTTCACACACATGGACGAATGTTTATAAGCAGTTCAGGACTGACTCGATTACACATTGGATTCGATTATCGGCAAACTCATTGAAGGCCGAGTTGTAATATTCAATGATTTAAGGTAATAAAACGTCTGCAGGTAAAAGCTGCAGGCGTTTTATTTTTTGTAAGCTTTCTTTTAGATGTGTTACAAGTTAACACTTTTTTAGTAAGATGTGTATTGACAAAACACTTAGGTGCTGTAATAATAGATAACATATACAAAGGCCTATAGGCAGATTGTTTGGGAATGTGTAACAAAGTATTTAGTCAGCTCCAATGAAGTAGTTTATTAATTAGTACATCAAAAGTAATGATTGGGAAAAAGACAGCAAGTTGAATGCTCAGAGAGCCGGCGGATGGTGAAAGTCGGTGCAAAGGCTGCTTGTCGAACTCACCCAGGAACTCTTTGACTGAAATGTATACTGCATAATAAATGGCGTATACATTAGGTTGGAGCGCTACTCCGCGTTACGGAGGAGGTTCGGTTAACCGAGCGTACGAGTAGAATGTAGGGTGGTACCGCGAAACGTCGCCCCTACTGAGCAGTGATCTGTTCAGTAGGGGCTTTTGTTTTTATCAGCAGAACAAAAAAAGAAACGGGAGGTAAGTCAAATGTTTACTATTGCAAAATCATTTAAAAAATTAGGAGCAGCGGCGTTAGCCATGACATTCGCTATTGCAGCAACCGGATGTGGCGGTGGTAGTTCGTCGTCAACTCAGGGAAGCTCGCAGTCTGGTGGAACCGCTAAGATTGGGGTCGTATCTTATTTAAGCGGCGGTGGCGCTGCTTATGGTGAAGCCATTCGCCAAGGCCTGGAATTGGCTAGAGATGAAATCAATGCAAAAGGTAAAGTGAAAATTGAACTCATTATCGAAGATTCCAAAGGCGAAAAAAATGAAGCCATTAATGCAGCCAATAAGCTGATTCATAAAGATCATGTTGTGGCTATTGTCGGCCCGACATTAAGCGGCGAGATGTTTGCTGTTGGTCCGATTGCCAGCCAGGCAGGGGTACCTATCATGGGAACATCCACCACTGCAGAAGGAATTACTGATATCGGCAATACCGTTTTTCGCAACTCATTGCCAGAGTCGTTGGCGATACCCCCGGCAGTAAAAAAGGCTAAAGAAAAATTCGGTTTAAAGAAAGTTGCTGTGATGTACTCCAATAACAATGATTTTGCGGTATCGGGGTACAAGACATTTGAAAAAGCCATTAAAGAAAATGGAATCGAGATCATAACGACAGAGACTTTTGCGGATAAGGATACTGATTTTTCAGCACAGCTAACCAAGATTGCCTCACTTCAGCCAGACGCTATCATGGTGGCCGGCTTGTATCAGGAAGCTGCACTTATTCTTAAAAAAGCTCGCGAAATTGGCTTAAATGTACCGATTGTTGGTAATAACGGCTTTAATTCGCCACAACTGATCAAAGCTGCTGGAAATGCTGCTGAAGGAGCCATTGTGGCAAGCCCCTGGTATCCTGGTAAAGATGATGCAACTGTAAAGAACTTTATTGCCGCTTATAAGGCCAAGTATAACAAAGAACCAGATCAGTTTGCTGCTCAAGCCTATGATGCACTCTATATTATCGCTGATGCACTAGAGAAAGCTGGCACAACGAATGATACGAAAAAACTGCGGGATAGCCTGGCTGCGGTAAAAGATTTCCATGGTGTTACCGGTAATTTTGCTTTTGATGCTAACCGTAATCCAGCTATGGATGTAACGGTTCTTATTGTAAAAGACGGGAAGTTTACTGAATTGAAATAAGGATAAGCGCTCAAGAAAGGAGTGAATGGCGTGTTTTTGCAACAAGTAGTCAATGGCCTCACTTTAGGCAGCACTTACGCAATCATCGCTTTAGGGTATACTTTAATTTTCGGCGTACTCAATATTGTCAACATGGCGCATGGCGAAATTTTCATGATCGGGGCTTTTGTCGGCTTGATGCTTGTGATGAAGTTTAATGTCGGCATTGTAACCGCATTGGCGGGAGCCATGCTTACAGGAGCTATTCTGGGGTATTTATTGGAACGGATAGCACTGCGGCCATTGCGCCGCCGTGCAGTATCCCATTTGGCACCACTCATTAGCACCATTGGGGTTTCAATCTTTCTAGAAAGTCTGGCATTAAAGATCTTTGGTCCGCAAGCCCAGTCCTTTCCTCCCGTTTTGTCAGGTCAGCTGTTTGAATTTGGAACATTAAAAATCTCTATGATTCAAATTGTCATTTTAGCTGTTTCCTTTGGACTCATGATTGCTTTACGGTTTTGGCTGGCTAAGACCAAAATGGGAAAATCCATCCGTGCTACTGCTGAGAATATCGAGACAGCCGGTTTGCTTGGTGTTAATACCAGCAAGGTTATTGTTGTTACCGTCATGCTGGCATCAGGCTTAGGAGCGGTTGCCGGTGTACTGGTCGGCTTAGCTTTTAATGCCGTTGAGCCGACCATGGGGATATCCATGGGCTTTAAAGGCCTGGCAGTGCTCATTCTAGGCGGCTTAGGCAATATCACCGGCGCCATGGTTGGCGGTTTGATTCTAGGTGTGGCTGAAGTGTTCAGTGTTGCATACGGAGAATCGTCTTATCGTGAAGCTGTTGCCTTTGGTCTGATTATGGTATTGTTATTTATCCGTCCTCAAGGCTTATTTGGCGGGTCGGCACAGGGAGGTCGGTAAAATGGATCAATTGTTAAATCCGTACTATCTGCAAATTGCCATGTTTATATTGATCAATGCCATCTTAGGGATCAGTATCTATTTTACCTTGGCCACCGGGCAGCTGTCGCTTGGCAATGCCGGGTTTATGAGTGTCGGTGCCTACACTTCAGCCCTGCTGACATTGAAGGCTGGATTGCCGTTATTCTTGGCTGTTCCCGCAGGGGGGCTTGCTGCTTGTCTGTTGGCGGCCATCATTGGAATACCGGCTACCAGACTGCAAGGCATTTATTTAGCGATTGCTACACTGGGATTCGGTGAAGTGGTCCGGGTCATTATTTTAAATATGAAAATTACCAATGGAGCGTTAGGGCTTTCGGGGATACCCTCGTTGAGTGCCCAAGTAAGCAAACAACTGTCTGCAATGGGGTTAGGCAATGGATTAGGCGGTATCAGTGTACAGCAGCTTAGCAATCTTTCGGTCATTGCTCTTCTGGCATTGCTGGTGGTCTTTTTGATATTTTTTGCGCTGCGTTTGCGTCATTCCCGTTTAGGGAGGGCCTTTGCCGCCATTAAGGATGACGAACATGCTGCTGAGGTCACAGGGGTCGATACAGTCCGCTATAAACTTATGGCTTTTTTTATTGGTGCTTTTGTTGCCGGAATTGCCGGAGGGTTAGCAGCCCATGTTACGTTTTATATCGGCCCTAAGGATTTTTCCTATCATCGTGCGGTCGAAATCCTGCTGTTTGCCGTTTTGGGCGGCGGCAATGTTATTTGGGGTCCAATTTTGGGATCGACAATACTAACCTTGCTGCCAGAGGTATTACGGGCAGTTGCCGATTATCGGGAAATGATTTATGGTGGCATACTGGTGGTTATGATGATTTTTCGGCCGCAGGGTCTTATCAGTGAGGAAACACTGCGCTTTTGGCAGTCAAAATTGCTTCCAGCCGCTGGTCAGTCTGAGAAGGCAAGGAGGTCGGCAGGATGAAGTTAGAACTGAATAAAGTTAGTAAGAATTTTGGCGGTCTGGCCGCCTTGTCCGGTATTAGCTTTCAGGTTCAGGGCGGCGAAATTCTCGGAGTTATCGGACCGAATGGGGCTGGAAAGACCACTCTTTTTAATTTGATTACTGGAGTGATGACGCCAAGCACAGGTGATATCGTTTTTCAGGAACAATCTATTGTTGGGGTTAAACCGCATAAGATTACTGAAATGGGAATTGCCCGAACCTTTCAAAATATCCGCTTGTTTGGCAATTTATCGGTTATTGAGAATGTGATGGTTGGTGCTCACTGCCGGAGCAAAGCCGGTCTTTGGCAAGGCTTGTGGCGTACGAGTAGTCAGCGCAGTGAAGAAAGGCTGATTCGAGAGAAGGCCGAAGCTATGCTGGAACTTACCGGAGTTGCGGATGAGCGGGAGGCGCTGGCTGGCGCTTTGCCTTATGGCAAGCAAAGGCGGTTGGAAATTGCCCGTGCCCTGGCAGCCGACCCCCAAGTCATTTTGCTGGACGAACCGGCTGCTGGTATGAACGAAAGTGAGACCGATGACTTGAAGGTGCTTATTGGCAAGATTCGTCAGTTGGATAAGGCTGTCATTCTAATCGAGCATGATATTCAGTTGATGATGACCATTTGCGACCGGATTGTTGTATTAAATTTCGGTCAAAAAATAGCGGAAGGTATTCCGTCAAGCATTCAGGCCAATCCGGCCGTTATTGAGGCCTATTTAGGGAAGGAGGATGCCTAATGCTGCAAATTAAGCAACTGGTTGCTGGTTATGGCCATATTACAGCATTGAAAGCGATTGATCTTTCTGTTCCTGAAGGATCGATTGTGTCCTTAATTGGCGCAAATGGTGCTGGAAAAACGACGACTATGAAAACGATTATGGGGCTGGTGCAGCCTAGTGCCGGGCAGGTTGTGTTTCAAAATCAGGCCATCACGGGCTTGCAAGTCCATCAGGTTGTGAGTAAAGGTATTTCGCTTGTGCCGGAAGGGCGTAGTATTTTGGCTCAGATGACGGTGTTAGAAAATCTGGAAATGGGCGCTTATCTGCGAAAGGATCAGGGCGTTCACAGTGATTTGAAAAAAGTATTTCAACGCTTTCCTATCTTGGAAGAACGTATCCAGCAACTAGGCGGAACGCTTTCGGGCGGACAACAGCAAATGCTGGCCATTGGCAGAGCTTTGATGGCCCGGCCTAAACTGCTGCTCTTGGATGAACCGTCCATGGGACTTGCGCCGCTGGTTGTGGCTGATATCTTTAAAGTGATCCAGGAGATTAATAGCGATGGAACGACCATCCTGTTGGTGGAGCAAAATGTACGGCAGGCGCTTAAAATTGCCAATTATGCTTATGTCATGGAAACAGGCCGGATTGTTTTACATGGCGAGGCCAACATGGTAGCCAATGATCCAAAGGTTTTGGAAGCCTATTTGGGCGGACGTAAAGTAGGCTAATTCAGCGCATATGCGAACCAAAAAAGAATCATCCTGAGCACCAGGCAAAGGATGATTCTTCTTTTTGCTCGGGTGTTAAAAGTTTTGAATAACTTATGGTTTCTAAATCGTCAATCTTCCTGGTGTTTTGAACCATATCTAGATAAAAATAACCCCAAATTATTAGATAATAACAACGGAAAGGCTTCTTTGACTTTTTCTATCGGCCAGTTCCACCATTTTATTTCGAGTAACTGGGCAATCATTTGATCATCAAATCGGTATTTAATATGCCGGGCAGGATTGCCGGCAACAATGGAATAAGGGGCGACGTCTTTGCTTACAACACTACGGGCTCCGATAATGGCTCCATCATGAATGGTAACACCGGACAGGATGAGAGCATCCGTGGCAATCCAAACATCATTGCCGATCAAAACATTCCCTTTGGTCTTGGGGTGGCCGGTGATATGACTGGCTTCTGAAAATAATGCGTTGAACGGATAGGTTGTTACCCAATCGGAGCGATGTTCGCCTCCTAATAATATGGTTACACCTTCGGCAATCGAACAAAATTTACCAATTCTTACGGTAGCGTTTTCTCCCCAGGATATAATTTTTGGACTGCCATAAGTCCATTCGCCAATCTCAAAGGCATGATAAAGCGGATTGTTCCGGCAGTAAAATTCCATGTGCTTGACCCTCCTATCAGATACTTGGATAAAAAAATCTGTAATCAAATATATTCGGGAGCGCAGGATTTTAGCGGAAAATATTTGCGGATTAAAAGATTATCGGTGGTAATTTTATCCTAAGACTAACTAAGAGCTTTCTATGGCATCAATTTGGTGCTATACTCAAAACTAACGCAGTAACTTTACTAAAGAAACATGGTGACAATTATGAAACGAGTATGTCTTATAGTACTCAGTATTTTGTTGGTGGTCATACCGGTAGTAGGCCAGGCCGATGCTGGAGAAGACTATGAGGAAGCCTATAAAATCTATATTGCTGCAGGAATCAGCGTTGCTGCCTATAATGACCGGATCGGCAATTTGGCTAGGCACTATCTGGAAGAAGAAGGCTGGGAAATCGATCGTTATGTCCAAGACGCTGGGCAAGACGGGGCGCGGTTTCTATTGGCAAAGAAAGATCTTGGCAATGGAAAGCAAACCTACTTTTTAGCGTTTGTCGGCACGGAAAATGCAGACGATGTCAAGTGCAACTTAAAGGTCGATAAAGTTTATTTTGCGGGCAGCAGCTTAGCCGAACTCACCGCTAATGCGGCTAAAGCGGGAATTGCAGCCAATGAGCCTAAAGTTCATCAAGGTTTTTTCGAGTTTGTCCAATCAGGGTTAGAAGCTAAGGTGCTGGATAACACAGGCACCTCCCTGTTACTTAGTGATATCCTATTAAATAATAAAGACAGTAAACTGTATCTTGTAGGACATAGCCTCGGTGGAGCCGCGGCTACGATAACGGGTGCTGCTCTTATCAATATGGGTATCAATGCTGAGCAAATTGAAGTCATTACCTTCGGCGCGCCAGCTGTGGGAAATCACGCCTTTGCTGCTAAATATGAGCCATTTCTTCAATTGACTAGAATTGTCATTGCCGGTGACCCAGTTACTGGGGTGCTGCAAACCTTGGTCGGAGGTTACGAGCAATTTGGTAAGGAAATAAAATGGCATATGCCGCCGACAACGGATCGTCCTCATAATATTACTGAGTATGTTGATCTAGCCTTAAAAAACTATTATGACAAACGTCAGCAGTTTAGGGAAAGTGCGGGTCAAAGCGCCCAGAATGCTGTATCCCAAACCGATATCTATATTACTCCGCTCAAGAATACTTTGCCTGAGCCCCTAAAGGCAGAATTTTGGTATATGCAAGAGGCATTGCGAGATGAATATTTGCGAATCATGCCAGGCTGCACGCTTGCAAACGAAAGTGATAATTGGCGGGAAAAAGCCAGACAACTGGGCTATCGCTGGGTCGTTGTCCCGGAGTTACAGGTCACTCAGCTTAAACAAGCACGGAACACGCACTACATTACACTGAGTCAGACTATCTATGAAGTCAGCAGCGGTGCAGTGGTACAAACGGCCGTTTTTTCCACCGGAACCTATAATTTAACTCCACTGGAAGCTTTTGTGCATAATTTGAAAGGCATCAATAGCGGTCAGCTGGTGTGGGATCAACATCGATAAAAAAGCCCATCAAATCTTCATGGTTTGGTGGACTTTTTTGTTTAGTGATGATGTTCTGATAAAGAAAATGAAATTAAGCAAAATAGTGAGCTTGAATAAGCTACTAAAAGAAAAATATGCTTTAAAGGTTCATAATTGCACTAATTTAACGCTTTTTTGTTTTAGTGTATTAAAGTAAAATAATAGCATGAATTGATAATTTGTGTGCGAGTGGAGGATTTTTACATGAGAAAACTAATTGCGTTGATTATGTTAGTGATGATGGCTGGAGCGGTATTGGCAGGCTGTGGCAGCACTGGAACGAAAGCTCCGGCAAAGAACAAGATTGTGATCGGATTAGATGATAGTTTCCCGCCAATGGGCTTTAGAGATGAAAAAAATAATATTGTTGGCTTTGATATCGATATGGCTAAAGAAGCAGCTAAAAGACTGGGCATGGATGTCGAGTTTAAGGCGATTGACTGGAGCAGTAAAGAGGCTGAATTAAATGGCAAGCGGATTGATGCTTTATGGAATGGCATGAACATCACGGAAGAACGCAAAAAGAATGTATTGTTTAGTGAACCTTACATGGAGAGTAAACAGCTTATCTTTGTACTTGCCGGTTCACCGATTAAAAGTGCCGCTGATCTGGCGGGTAAAGTAGTGGGTGTTCAGCAAGCCAGCATTGGCGAAGAAGTGGTACTGAAGGATGCTAAATTGAAGAGCTCTTTAAAAGACTTTAAACAATATGCTGACTTTATTGCAGCTTTTATGGATTTAAAAACCGGCAGGGTTGACGCTGTCGTAACCGACGAAATTCTTGGCCGTTATTATATGTCCAAAGAAGCCGGTAAATATGTAGCGATCGAACAGCCGCTCGGTGAAGTCGGTATTTATGGAGTCGGTTTTAGAAAAGAAGATACCGAGCTTCGCAATAAAGTTCAAGCTGTGTTGGATGAAATGAAAAAGGACGGAACTTCGGCTAAAATATCAAAACAATGGTTTGGTGCTGATATTATTCGGTAAGATTAAAAAGGCTAATGGTGGTCTGCCATTAGCCTTCAAATCTGTTTAGCAAGAAAAACTGGGTCTTAGATCAAGAATAGGAGAATATTTATGGATATCATTCCAATGCTTAAGCCAATGATGGAGGGAGCTAGTGTTACCCTGCAGATGTTTTTTATTACCTTAGTGCTTGCATTGCCGCTAGGGTTAATTGTCGCATTGGCACGGATCTCGAAATATCGGCCTTTAAGTTTCCTGGTCGAAGTATACATTTGGCTCATGCGGGGAACACCGCTCATGCTGCAGCTGTTATTTGTCTATTATGCGTTACCGCTTATCCCTTATATCGGGATTAAGCTGCCGGATTTTCCGGCAGCTTTAGTAGCATTTGTATTCAATTACGCTGCCTATTTTGCTGAAATATTCCGGGCAGGGATTCAATCCATTGAGCGGGGGCAGTATGAAGCCGGGAAAGCCTTAGGCATGACTTATGGGCAGACTATGAAACGGATTATTATTCCTCAGATGATCAAGCGGGTTTTGCCGCCAGTCAGTAATGAGACCATCACCCTGGTTAAAGACACTTCTCTCATCTATGTGTTGGCGATGAATGATTTGCTGAGAACAGCCAGAACCATTGTGCAGCGTGATTTCGACATGACCCCATTTATGGTTGCCGCTGTATTTTACCTGGTGATGACTTTGGTGCTCACTTGGATTTTTAATAAACTTGAGAAGCGCTATGCCGCATATGATGAGTAGGAGTGAACTGTTATGGCGATGATCCGATTAACCAATATCCGTAAAAGCTTTAACCATCTGGAGGTTCTCAAAGGCATTAATCTTGAAGTGAATCAAGGTGAAGTCATTGCGATTATTGGCCCTTCCGGCTCAGGAAAAAGCACGCTGCTCAGATGCTTAAACAGATTAGAGACCCTTGATCAGGGAACCATTGAGATCGAGGGGGAGATTCTGGCTGAAGAGGGCTCCGATGGACGAAGCCATTATGTAAGGGAAGATCAGGCAAGAGCTATCTGTCATAAGATGGGGATGGTATTTCAGCAGTTCAATCTTTTTCCTCATATGACAGTGCTCGAAAATGTCATCGAAGCACCAATGATCGTTAAAGGGGTTAAAAAAGACGTCATTATCCCCCAAGCTGAAGAACTGCTTCGTAAGGTAGGCCTTTTTGAGAAAAAGGACAGCTACCCATCCCGCTTATCTGGAGGCCAGAAACAGCGGGTTGCAATTGCCAGAGCTTTGGCGATGCAGCCTGATATCATGTTATTTGATGAACCTACTTCGGCACTGGATCCGGAACTGACCGGAGATGTTCTAAAGGCCATGCGCCAGCTTGCGCAGGAACATATGACCATGCTGGTGGTAACTCATGAAATGGCTTTTGCCCGCGAAGTGGCACAGAGAGTTATATTTATGGATGATGGTGATATTGTTGAGGCCGGAACACCAGAGCAGATTTTCAACTCACCCCAACAAGTCCGTACTCAGGCCTTTTTAAATAGCATGCTGTAAGATGGAAATCGATCATACCAGTTAATCTCGGCAAAGCTGGTCGGGGAAAGGAGTGCAGCTATGGAGGCGACACCACGATACTCAGTCCAATTCTCTCCGCTGGAAGAACGGATTGCGCAGGAGGACCCGCAGCTGTCGGCAGCGTTATTTCAGTTACGCACAGCTATTGGTGAGGCTGACTTTGAGAAATACATTAACTCGTTGAGTTCAGTAAGAAAAGTTGATGATCATCTGCTGATGATAACAAAAAAAGAAATGTACCGTTCGATATTAATAGGGAGATTCTTACCAGCTATCAAAGCCAGTTTTGCAGTTAAGTTTGTGCGAGTTGTCAGTCAATAGTTTATTCAATAGAGGTATCTCGAAATGCAAAAAGCATGAGAGATACCTCTTACTCTTTTATTGAATATGCGGCAATATAGTTTGGGACAACAGGGCAATCCACTGGTACGACGCGCCCTTCAGCAGAGTCTCCGATGGTTTGAGCTCTCTGCCACCGCTTTAGACCAATACGCAAATGTATGAAATCAGGTCTGCAGGATAGGCTATAACGAACAATTCTTACAGGGATAATCTTGACTTGCCCCAAATATTATCTTATACTGATTTATATACGGTACGGGGGTATGGTATTTATAATAAGGAGGTTTATTTGTGCTGGTAGATAAGGAAAAAGCTGATCTCAGACAGCGATTAAAAAAGGTTTCCGGGCAAATCAATGGCATTGATAAGATGCTCGAAGAAGGCCGTTATTGTGTGGATATTCTGCAGCAAATTCTAGCAGCCCGTGCGGCGCTTAACAAGGTTGCTCAGCTTATTTTGGAAAGCCATGCCAAAAGCTGTCTTGTTACAGCGATTAAAGAAGACCGGGCTGAACAAAGTATTGAAGAATTAATGGGTGTATTAAAGCAGTTTAATAAGTAATAAGATAGATGGCTTTTTGTTTAACAGTATCTAGTCATGTTGGGCAATGATTGCCGTTCATTCTAGAAAAAAGGACGTGATATGATGACAACCGTAAGCTTAAAAATAGCAGGTATGTCTTGTGCTGCCTGCGCAGCCAGGATTGAAAAAGGCTTGGGGCGTTTACCTGGAGTCGAAAAGGCGACCGTGAATTTTGCAACTGAGCAAGCTAGTGTAACGTTTGACCCAGCTCAGGCTAGTCTAAGTGATCTGGCAAAAAAAGTGGAAAGTTTGGGGTTTAGTATTGTAACCGATAAAGTCGAGCTTAAAATTTCCGGCATGAGCTGCGCAGCTTGTGCAGCCAGGGTTGAGAAGGCTTTAAGAGGAATGCCTAATGTTTATCAGGCATCAGTCAATTTTGCAGCAGAAAAAGCTTCTGTAGAATATAACGCTCACGAAGTTACAATTAATCAACTCCAAGAACGGGTAGCAAAGATTGGTTTTGAAGCTCATAATATCGCAGATGCCAGTCAAGTGGATCGCGAAAAGCAAGTCAGAGAGGAAGAAATCCGTGGGCAGCGGTTTCGGTTATTGCTGTCGGCTGTTTTATCTATTCCGCTATTAGGAGCCATGGTGTTCCACTCATTAGGCATCATGGGTTCGATGAGTGATTTCTTAATGAATCCTTATGTGCAGCTCGTATTGGCAACACCGGTACAATTTATTGCAGGCTGGCCCTTCTATCGGGGCGCCTACGCAGCATTAAAAAATGGTAGTGCCAATATGGATGTGCTGGTAGCTTTAGGAACATCGGCAGCTTATTTTTACAGTATTGCCAATATGCTGACCGGCAACCCGCATTTATATTTTGAGACTTCGGCCATCTTGATTACTCTGATTATTTTAGGAAAGCTGCTGGAAGCAACCGCAAAAGGCCGTACTTCTGAAGCCATTAAAGCCTTAATGGGACTGCAGGCAAAGACCGCTCGGCTTATTCGACAGGGTGAAGAAGTCGATGTCCCGATAGAAGACGTCTTAGTGGGCGATATTATTGTCGTTCGGCCGGGGGAAAAGGTACCGGTTGACGGGATGATTATTGAAGGAACTTCTACGTTAGATGAGTCCATGCTGACAGGTGAAAGCATTCCGGTTGACAAAAAGGCTGGCGATGAAGTGGTTGGGGCAACCATTAATAAGTTTGGCGCTTTTAAATTTCAAGCAACCAAAGTTGGGAAAGATACGGCTTTAGCCCAAATTGTTCGTATTGTTGAAGAGGCGCAAGGATCTAAAGCCCCTATCCAGCGTTTTGCTGATGTCGTTTCAGGCTATTTTGTACCGGCTGTTGTAAGTTTAGCGGTGCTCACTTTTCTTGGCTGGTATTTCATTTTTGATCCAGGCAATTTCTCCCGGGCATTAGTAAACTTTACTGCAGTCATGGTTATTGCCTGCCCTTGTGCACTCGGGCTGGCTACACCAACTTCGATCATGGTGGGAACAGGCAAGGGTGCAGAAAATGGTATTCTAATCAAAGGGGCAGAACATTTGGAGAATGCCCACCGTTTGACGACCATTGTGCTTGATAAAACCGGCACCATCACCAAAGGGCAGCCTGAGGTTACGGATATCATTTCCTTATCAGGATTGACAGACAGTACTGTTTTATCCATTGCAGCCAGTGTTGAAAGAAAATCTGAGCATCCATTGGCGCAGGCCATTGTCAAGCGGGGGCAGGAACAGGGGTTGATACTGGAAGAACCGGAAGAATTTTCGGCTATTCCCGGTCATGGTATTCAGGCTAGGATGAATGGCAAAGCAATTTTGGTAGGTACACGCAAATTAATGCGGGAGAATGGTATTGTTATCGACTCGGTATTAGTTGAGATTGAGGGCTTAGAGCAGCAGGGAAAAACAGTGATGCTGCTGGCTGTAGATCGGGTTATAACTGGCTTGATTGCTGTTGCCGATACGGTGAAAGAGAGTTCGGCTCAGGCTGTTGCTGACCTTAAGCAACTGGGTATCGAAGTATGGATGATTACTGGTGACAATGAGCGGGCGGCTCGCGCAATTGCCGCCAGTATCGGAATTGATCATGTTCTTGCTGAGGTTTTACCTGAGCATAAAGCGGCTAAGGTGGAAGCTCTCAAGCAAGAAGGCAAAGTGGTCGCAATGGTTGGGGATGGCATTAATGATGCACCGGCTCTGGCCACTGCTGATGTCGGCTTTGCGATTGGAACTGGAACTGATGTCGCCATTGAAGCAGCTGATATTACCCTAATGCGCGGTGATTTAAACGGTATTGTGGCAGCTATTCGATTAAGCAAGGCGACCATGCTGAATATTAAGCAAAACTTATTTTGGGCGCTTATATATAACTCAATTGGCATTCCTATTGCGGCAGCAGGCTATTTATCACCCGTTTTGGCCGGCGCGGCTATGGCCTTTAGTTCTGTTTCGGTAGTGCTTAATGCCTTGCGGTTAAAACGGTTCCGTCCTTATGCGGCAAAATAAAATTCATATCCGGAGGTTGATGCTATGAAGCTAGATGTTGCTTTTTTGCCTAAAGAAATTGTCAAAAGCGATTTAGCCAATACGGTTTGCATTGTTTTGGATATCTTTCGTGCCACAACTTGCATTGTGACTTCAATGGCCAATGGCTGCAGGACGATGATTCCTGTTTTGTCCATTGAGGAGGCTAAACAGCTTGCTGATCAAATAGGTCCGGCGTTGCTGGCTGGCGAACGCCAGTCCATTAAGCTGGAGGGCTGCCATCTTGGCAACTCTCCCTATGATTTTTGTGAGGATCAGGTTAAGAATGAGAGCATTGTCATGACTACCTCTAATGGTACAGTAGCTATTAAAGGTACAGAAGGGGCTTATCGCACATTCATTGGCTCATTCTTAAATGCGCGCGCACTCTGCCGGCAAGCAGGGAATTATGGAAAAGATGTGTGTATTGTCTGTTCGGGAACTGATGGTCTGTTTTCGCTCGAGGATGCCTTATGCGCCGGCTTGTTAGTTGAATTATTCAAGGAGTCAGGTCAAACCGAGCTGACAGATTCCGCACAGGCTGCCTTATTAATGTACGCAGCTGCTAAAGAAGAACTGCTTGATACTGCTGTAAACAGCCGCAATGGGCAGCGTTTGGTCAAGCTGAACAGGATGGATGATATTCAGTATTGTTTTCAAATTGATTTGCTGGACATTGTGCCTGAATATCGCGATGGCAGGATTATCTTGCTCTAGTCATATCGTTATAGGATACAAACAAAAGGATATGAGGTTCATGAGACCAAGAGGCTTGCTGCTAGTGGAGTAAGCCTCTTGAGTTTATTGCTGCAACCGAATTTTTATTGTTTTATTATTGAATCTTCAAGTCAAATATGATTCCATAGTAGTAGAACGAATTGCTGTGAGGTTTAATGAATCATGAAGTCAGCCTACTTGCTTGTTGAGAAAGGAAGCCCCCTGGATAAAGGCACAAAGGTTTTGTTGCCTCAGGAGAAGATTATTCTTGGACGGAGTACGGAGAAACATTGTCCGGATATTTCATTTGATAACTTTTTAATTTCACGCAATCATTGTTGTATTACTTTTATTCATGATTGTTGGCAGTTAACTGATCTGTCCAGCAAACATGGAACCTTTATTAATGGTAAGCAGCTGCTGCAGTCAGGTCATTCCCATCGCCTTATGGATGGGGACCGGATTGGATTAGCCTCAGGAATGGTACTTTTACGTTTTTATCAAGCCGGTCACGAAGCTACCCTTGATTTTTATAACAGCCAAAAGCTTAGTTTGAAGCATGAGTGTGTTATGCCGGCAATTGAGTTTGATCAAGAGCGGATGGAAGCTAAAATCAATGGGGTAACTGTGCAGCTGACACTCAAGGAATGTCAGTTTTTAACGGCTCTGTTTGCACGCCAAGGAGAATTATTAACTTATGATGAAATGTGTAACGCAGTTTGGCCGGAACGGGGGAGCAAGGCTTTTAGTCACCACAATGTCGGTCTGGAAGAAGTCAATGTATTAGTCTATCGAGTGCGGAAAAAATTACAGGTTGGTGCTAACGTAATAAAGACCATCCGGGGAAGAGGCTTTATTTATGAAAATTAATGAAAAAGTGAAGGGAGCTGCAAGTGCAGCCCCTTTTTTTGTATATAAATCAAGCAAGCATTTAGCAAATGACTGTAGTTAGCAGGAGTAGAAAGCTTTAACAAGAATTATTAGTGATACGGAATTTGGCGACAACCTAATGGGCGTGCCATGGTTGCTTGTATAGGAGGACTGCGATGTTTAGAAAATGGCTGGCAGGGTTTGTAGCAGTCGAGCTGCCTGAGCCGGTACCCGAAGCTCCGGCAGTGAAGCTACAGGCCGTACGTAAAGTATATACAACTGGAGCTGGTGAGTTTGAAGCGCTCCGCGGGATAGATTTGCAGGTTAATACCGGCGAGTTTGTGGCTGTGGTCGGTAAGTCTGGCAGCGGGAAATCAACGCTGATCAATATGATCACCGGCATTGACCGGCCTACTACCGGAGAACTGTGGGTGGCAGGGACACCGGTACACACATTAAGTGAGAATCAAATTGCGGTATGGCGTGGCAAGACGGTGGGGGTAGTCTTTCAGTTTTTTCAGTTATTGCCAACCCTTACGGCATTGGAAAACGTCATGTTGCCGATGGACTTTTGTAATATGTATGATTATAGCGAACGACCGGAACGGGCACGGCAATTGTTGGATTTAGTGGGAGTTGGGGATCAGGCTGATAAACTTCCGGCTAATTTATCGGGTGGGCAGCAGCAGCGGGTAGCTATTGCCCGGTCGCTGGCTAATGATCCGCCATTATTGGTGGCAGATGAACCGACTGGAAACCTGGATAGCCGTACTGCATCGGCGGTAATTGATTTATTTAATCAACTGGCCCGTGAAGGGAAAACCATTCTGATGGTTACCCATGATCAGGAGTTAGCTGAGCGAAGCAGCCGGATTGTCATTGTGGCTGAAGGTCAAATTGCCAGAGAAGGAATGAGCGAAGGTGCCTATGAATAAGCTGGTAGCGCCACGCTGGCGTAAAGTATGGGCTGATTTGTGGGGGAACAAGCTGCGGACTTTACTGGTGGTATTATCGATTGCCGTCGGTGTATTTGCGGTAGGGATGGTTTATAGTTCTTATTTAATGTTTCAGCGTGATTTGAGCAGCAGCTGGGGAACGGCAGCTCCTGCCAGTGCTAGTATTTATGCTGATCCGTTTGAAGAAGAACTGGTGGATAGCATTCGCAGTCTGCGCGGGGTTAAGGAAGCTGAGGGGCGGCGTAATGTCGATCTCCGGGTACGCTCGGCAACAAATGAGTGGCGGCAAATGTTTTTGACCGCTATTCCGGATTACGGAAAACAAAAAGTCAATATTGTAAGACCACAATCCGGTGCCTGGCCTCCAGGTGATGGTGATGTTTTACTAGAACGGTCTTCACTCGCTGAGCTTGGCGTGAATACCGGTCAAAGTATTGTTGTCGAGACGCCGACTGGCCGTAAGCGATCCTTAAAGGTGACTGGTGTGGTTTATGATCCCAGTCAGATTCCCAGTTTATTCAGCGGCCGTTCCTATGGCTATATCAATATGGATACTTTGGAGAAGCTGGATGAACCGCGTCGCCTGGATCAGGTTAATTTTGTGGTTGAATCGTGGGTATTACAGGGGAAAGAAACGGCACCGATCGAAGCTATCGGTCGTCGGGCCTGGAGCAAGCTGGAGCAAGGAGATACCACCGTCTTTTGGCTTCAGGTGAATAAACCGGGTGAGCATCAAATGCAGAGTGCCATTAATGCCCTGGTGTTGCTCTTGGCGATATTGGGGATTTTATCCCTCTTTCTCAGCACTTTTTTGCTAGTAAACACTGTAACGGCCATATTAGCTCAGCAAATGCGCCAAATCGGTATTATGAAAGCCATTGGCGGGCGGCGTGATCAAATTTTGCAGATGTATCTGCTGTTGGTAGGGGCGTATGGACTGTTGTCGCTCTTGGTGGCAGCTCCTTTAGGAGCGTTGGCGGCTAGTGCTGTTACTGGTTTTATGGCTCAAGTTTTCAATTTTAATTCAGGCGGGATTGAGCTTCCGTTAGAGGTGCTGCTGCTGGAAGTTGCTGTTGCCGTTATGATACCGTTGGCAGCATCTGTTTGGCCGGTTTGGCAAGGGACCGGTGTTACAGTAAGAGAGGCTCTTAGCAATTACGGGATAGGTGGGGCTGGCAAGGGACGTATTGATCAATGGCTGGATAGTGGGGTAAACCGGCTCAAAACATTATCCCGTCCGGCAATGCTTTCTTTACGGAATACCTTTCGTCGAAAAGGCAGGCTATTTTTGACTATGCTGACCCTAATTATTGCCGGAACTGTATTTATGGCAGTATTTTCGGTTCGAGCCTCCTTATATGCAACGCTGGATCAGGCGTTGAGTTACTTCCAATACGATATTTCGGTAGGGTTTACTCAGAGTTACCGTGCCAGCCGGATTGAACAGGAAGTGCTGAGAGTGCCTGGTGTCAAGGCGGCAGAATCCTGGGGCATGACTTCAGGGCGGATTTTACGGGATGAACGGAAGGAATCAGAAGACGAGGCCAGCAAAAATGTATTCTTATTGTTTCCGCCAGTTGCTACAAAAATGATCCAGCCTAAAATCATTGCCGGGCGCTGGCTGGTGTCAGAGGATGAAAATGCCTTAGTCGTTAATTCCGAAATTTTAAAGGATAGCCCGCAGGTCAAAGTGGGTGAGCCGGTTTTCATCAAAGCCGGTACTCGGAAGTTGAAGTTTATCGTGGTCGGAGTTGCTCAAAGTACCATGTCAGGGCCCATTGTCTATGCTCCTTATGATTGGGCAACAGGAGCCATTCAGGAGTCTGGGCGCGCCAGAACCGTGCAAATTGTGGCACAGTCATCTGATCCTAAAGTGCAAAGTGCGTTAGGTCGAACGTTGGAAGAACATCTTAAAAAGAATAACGTGCGTATTCAAAATGTTGACATTACCTGGGAACAAAAAGAGCGCATTCGTTCCCAATTTGATATATTGACAACTTTTCTTTTAATCATGGCAGTATTGCTAGCCATAGTAGGTGCCTTAGGACTGACAGGTACGATGAGCATTAATGTGCTGGAACGAACCCGGGAGATTGGCGTTATGCGGGCTATCGGTGCTTCCAGTATGGCTATTGCCAAGGTCTTTATTTTGGAAGCGCTATGTATTGGGATTTTCAGCGGTTTGATTGGAATGGTGCTGGCTTTGCCTGTAGCAGCATTACTCAGCTATCAGGTCGGTGTTCTGTTTTTACAGAATCCGCTATCTTTTTCCTTCAGTTTTTTTGGAGTTGGAATATGGCTTGCACTATCGGCGTTATTGTCGGTACTGGCAAGTCTATTGCCAGCGAGAAACGCAGCACGATTGAGTGTTCGCGAGGTGTTAAGCTATGAGTAAGACAGAACAAGGAGAGAATCATATGGCAATAGGTGCAAAACTCACTACAATGGTTGCGCTGATGCGGCGGCACTGGCTGATCACGTTGTGTCTATTTGGCAGTTTAATAGGATTATGGTGGTTTATCCACGGGCAGCAAGGTGAAAAGACTGAAATTTCTGCAGTGAAAGCAGATAACCGTGTTTTGGCTGAGGGCATTGTTTTTCCAGTAAAGTATGCTCAAATGGTTATGCCGGTTGATGGAACAATTGGTGAAATCAGCGTTAAAGAAGGTGATCAGGTGCAAGCCGGACAGCCGCTTATCCGCTTGGTACGCCAGGATTATGAGGCGCGTGTGGGCAGTGCCAGTGCTGATGTTGCACGCTCAGAGGCTTTGTTGGAGCAAGCCAGGGTAAACCTGGCTGATGCTGAACGTGAACTTCGACGGCAAGAGCAGCTAGCGGCGATTGGTGCCGTATCGCGTCAGCAATTAGACCAAGCCAGAACGGCGATGGCCCGCAACCGGGCAGCTGTGGCTCAGGCCCAGGCCGATATGCTGACCCAACAAGGCCGGCTAACAGAAGCTGGCGGTCAATTAGATAAAACCGAATTAAAGGCACCGATTAGTGGCAGTGTGGCTTATTTGGACGTAAAGCCTGGTGAACATGCTACAATTGGCACGGTGTTAATTCGCTTAGCTGATGAGTCGGAGTGGGAAGTTCGCAGTGATGATTTAACCGAACTTTCCATCGCAAAGATTCGAGTGGGGGATGCTGTCTCATTAACATTTGATGGAATTCCTGGCTTGGAGATACCTGGAAAGGTCAAGTTTATCCGGCCTTTTGGTGAAAAGAAGCGGGGCGATATTACTTATACCGTGACTGTTGTTCCCGAACGTTGGGATGAGCGTCTGCGGTGGAATATGACAGCCCAAATGGCCATACTGCCGTCACATTAGTTTCTAAGCTGAAAAAACCTCCTGCAAGGGAGGTTTTAGTTTTTTATAAGGCTGGCTTACATTGTTCGGCAAACTGATTAAAGAAAAATGAACCTTGTGGATCATTGCTTCATAGTATGACAGGGGTAAGCTTATTAAGTAGAAAATAGGCTGCCTAAATAAATGATTAGGGGCAGTTTATGAAAACAAGTATTATTATTTTAACGTATAATCAGTTGGATTTTACCCAAAAGTGCATCGAAAGTATTCGCCAATTTACTAGAGCAGATCAATATGAACTGATCGTTGTTGATAATCAGTCTAATGATGGTACGGTTGAGTGGCTGCAGCAGCAAGCTGACTTAAGCGTGGTGGTGAATGATCAGAATTGTGGCTTGCCTGCAGGCTATAATCAGGGGATGGCACTGGCTCAAGGGGACAATGTTTTACTGTTAAAAAATGATACGGTCGTCACTGCGGGCTGGCTGGATAATCTACTCACTTGCCTATACAGCCAGGAAAAGATTGGCGCAGTCGGGCCAGTTACGAATAGTTGTGCAAA
The DNA here is from genome assembly GCA_003990955.1 of Sporomusaceae bacterium FL31. Lineage (GTDB taxonomy): Bacteria > Bacillota > Negativicutes > DSM-1736 > Dendrosporobacteraceae > BIFV01. The sequence goes on along the minus strand of BIFV01000006.1, from coordinate 32,316 downwards.
TTATCAAGCCATTTGGGTCAATTATCAGAATCTGGTTGAAATGCAAGGTTTTGCGCAAAATCATAATCATTCTGATCCAAACACCTGGGAGGAAAGATTAAAACTGGTAGGCTATTGTATATTAATCAAGAAAGAAGTTCTCACTAAAGTTGGGCTGTTTGATGAAGCGTTTTCTCCCAGCGGTTTTGAGGATGATGATTTATCACTAAGAATCAGGTTAGCTGGTTATAAGCTTATGGTATGCAAGGACACTTTTATTCATCACTTTGCTTTAACCTCTTATATGCCTGGTGCCGAAAATCGTCATAAATTTATTGCCAAATGGGGGTTTGATCCAACTTATTCGGCACTTATCAGACATGATATCATTAATTTAATGGATAAACCCAAAGATCAGCCAATTAAGGTTTTGGATATTGGCTGTGCCTGTGGGGGGACTCTGCTGCAGATTAAGAATCTTTATAAGCAGGCTGAGCTGGCAGGCATTGAATTTAATGAACAAGCTGCAACAAGCGCAAAGTCTTTTGCGAATGTCCTTGCCGCTGATATCGAGAAAACAACATTGCCATATCCTCAGGGCTATTTTGATTATATTATCCTGGCTGATGTGCTGGAGCATCTGCAAGATCCTTGGCAAGCAGTAGCCAATCTTAAAGCCTACTTAAAATCTGACGGGAAAGTATTGGCCAGCATACCCAATGTCATGCATTTTACCGTTGTCCGTAGTCTGCTGTTTGGAAATTGGCGGTATGAAGATGCTGGTATTTTAGATAGAACGCATCTGCGGTTTTTTACTTTACATGAAATTGAAAAAATGTTTGCTGGCGCAGCTTATGGGGCGCGAAATTACCACTCATTGTTTATCTATGAATCTGCTGATGATAAAGCCTTTATTCAGCGATTAACGTCTATTACCGGGAATGAGCAGATGGCTGAACAATTCAGAGTCTACCAATATTTAGTTAAAGCTGATAAAGAAGAAATTCCACAAATGAGCCTGCGAAAGCTGATTTTTTTGCTGCGTAGAATTGAGCAAAAAATTGATGAAATGGAAAGTTTGCAGCAACTGATAGGCCATTTAAATGCTAGGTATGTTACACCCGCACAAGTTGTTCAGGCTGCTATGCAGGGGCTGATTAAGAAAGAGCAAACATTATTGACGATAACATTGGGGTGTTATCATATCGGACACACTCAGTTTGCATCGGCTATTCTTGAACAGGCAGGAAAACATCAGCTTATAGGCGGTAATTTTCTGCTTCGTTGATTTCTATTGAATGATAAAAGCGAATAACAATGTTGGAGGTTGCTCATGGATCCCCAAAAAATTTGTTTTATTACCTGTGTGAACAATGATGAAGTTTATCAGGAGTGTCTTTTATATATTCATAATCTTGATATTCCTCAGGGCTATTCGGTTGAAACAGTTGCTGTCAGAGAAGCAGCTTCGATGACGAGTGCTTTAAATCAAGCCATGCAAAAAAGTGATGCAAAGTATAAGGTCTATCTGCATCAGGATGTGTTTATCATCAATAAAAATTTTATTAAAGATATTCTGCAGCTATTTGAAGATCCCAGCATTGGGTTGATTGGGGTTGTTGGGAGCAGCCAAATTCCCCCTAATGGTGTGTGGTGGGAGGCGGAAAAAATTTTCGGCCAGGTTTATGACAGTCATCGTGGTTTTATTGAAAAATTGGCTTTTCGTCAATTAGAAAATGAATATCAAGAGGTCGATTGTGTTGATGGGTTGATTATGATCACTCAAGTGGATATTCCCTGGCGGGATGATCTTTTTACCAGTTGGCATTTCTATGATTTATCACAAAGCAGAGAGTTTGGCCGTAATCATTATAAGGTTGTTGTGGCACGACAGTCTGAGCCCTGGTGCATCCATGATTGCGGTCTTACACGGGTATGCAGCGATTATAATAAATACCGTGAAGTATTTATTCATGAATATTTGCAAGATGATCGTTAGTTTTCTAAAATATTTATGGAATTATAGCCGCTGGCGTTATTTATGCACAGTGGCTTTTTATATTATTTAATTACGATTGTCATTGCAGGTGCATTGACAAAATTAGCAATTGTGTAAATAAGCCGTAAAAAAGTCGGAATACTATGTGTAACAATCATCAAGAGCGCATCACTCTAGTTAAAAGGGAATGGGAATAATCATGAACGTAGAGCAGATCATTATGATTGCAGCTTCGTTGGTTATCATCTTATTAGTGGTTTTCGTTATCGACTGGCGCTATTTTCGCGATTGGATCGTCGTGTTTCTGTTTAAGTGTGTTGTCGATTTTTCGTGGGGAAGTCCGGTTGTGAGTTTGCACCTGATTAAATATCCGGTTCGCTTACTGCCGCATTACTATGATACCTGTATCTTTTTCGAGCTATGGGTTTTTCCGATGCTGTGTGTGCTGTATAACCAGACAGTCCGAGAGCGGGGCTTTTGGGCCACCATCTTTTATGCCTTACTATTTAGTGCCGGGATTACTGCGATCGAATATCCCCTTGAATTGTATACAAAGCTCATCACCTATATCGACTGGAGTTGGTTTACTACTTTCTATACAGTGTTTTTGACTTTCCTGATGTCCAGAATCTTTATAGCCTTCTTTCGCTGGGGGTGTGATTATTTTGGGCAAAAACGTTGAGAGGTACTGGGCATGGATTGCTATTTGATCAGTTTTTATGATACTTAGGCCGAAGAGGCAGGCTATTGTTTGATTATGATAAATTTCTATTGACAAATGTACGATCACAGTATATTTTAATAGATAATACTATATTGCTAGGTGTCCTGGTTTGTGACGATGGTTGGCCAGTAAATAAATGGAGATCATACGCATTTTTGCGTGTGATCTTTTTTGTTTTTATATTCAATCAATCCGGAATAGAAAGGCGGAGAGTTTGTGGCAGCATATGCTGTTGTAAACTATGGATGCTAAAAGTGGTCAAACGGAAACGGAGGATAAGGAATGAGTATTAACTTAAAGGAACCGGCAGTTGAATTGCGTGAATCGCGTCTGAGAACGATAACCGGTTATGAGGGGGATGCCGCTCATTTACTCAGTAGAAATGATTTGCCGAACCGGGAGCGTTCGTTTACCCAGTGTGGCTCATGCAGTGCCGATCAGGTTATGAATCTGCTTACTCAGATTCAGGACGCTGCAGTTGTTGAGCATGGCCCTGCGGGCTGTGCAGCCGATATTCCATTTCGTAATGGGGTATTCCGGACCGGCAACAGGCGAATGGGCTATCACGTACATAACGTAAAATATATCAATACCAACCTAAATGAAAAAGATACCATTTACGGAGGCGGGGCCAAACTTGAAACGGCCATCAGAGAAGCAAAGCGACGCTTCAAGCCTAAGGCCATTTTTGTTACCACAACCTGTGCTTCGGCGATTATTGGTGATGATGTTCCCGGTATTTGTAATGACTTAGAAGCCGAAGTGGGGATTCCGGTTATTGCGACGCTATGTGAAGGTTTTCGTACCAATATTTGGGCAACAGGGTTTGATTCAGCCAACCATAGCATTTTACGCCGCATTGTCAAACCAGCTAAGCAAAAACAGCCTGATTTAATTAATGTGATTAGTTTTGAGCATAAATTTTTGTATGAAAGTGTTTTTAAGCAACTGGGATTGCGCCCTAATCATATTGTTCCACTGTCAACCATTGAAGAACTTGAGCGTATTTCAGAAGCCGCTGCAACGGTACAGTATTGCGAGACTTTAGGGAGTTATCTGGCTGCCGGACTTGAGGAGCATTTCGGTGTACCGGAAGTCAAGGCACCGGCACCGTTCGGCTTAAAAGCATCAGATGAACTGCTGCGTGAAATTGGCCGGATGTTTGGCAAGGAAGCAGAGGCAGAAAAAGTCATTGCCGCGGAGCGGGAGAAAATTGCCGCCGATCTTGATAGGCTAAGGGGCAGATTGAGTGGCAAAAAAGCGTATATTGCTGCCGGTGGCCCATTGGCTTACAGCATCATTGCCCTGGTCAAAGACCTAGGCATGGAGGTTGTGGGAACCAGCGTCTGGCATCATGACCAGCGGTATGATAATGAGGATGAACGCCTCAACTTCCTGCGGTTTGGTGTAGAAACTTACGGTAATTTTAAGGTCGGGGTCTGCAACAAACAAGCATTTGAGGTGACCAATGCCATTCATCGTTATCAGCCTGATATTGCAATTACCAGACATATTGCGACAGTGTGGGCAGCAAAATTGGGCATTCCGTCCATTTTTGCCGGTAATGAGCCTACCGAAATGCTGTATGACGGTTTGATTCGCTTTGGTCAGTCCATTGATGATGCCATCTCGAATCCTGCCTATATAAAGAATGTGGCGAAACACAGCAAGTTGCCCTATACTGACTGGTGGTTAGAGCAGGGTACCTATTCGTTTTTAAGGGGAGAGCAGCATGAGTGATATTATCCAGGGACCGCGCCATGGCTGTGCGTTGGGAGCGCAGCAGACCGTGGTTGCCATTGAAAGAGCCATCCCAATTTTACATGCCGGACCGGGCTGCGGCTCCAAGCTGCACCGGGGGTTGTCGCTGGCGGGCGGCTATCAGGGTGCTGGCTATGCGGGCGCAGATGCCATGCCTTGTACCAATATGATTGAGAAAGACGTTGTGTTTGGTGGTACTGATAAGCTTCGTGATGTCATTGAGGGGACTTTAAAGATTATGGATGGTGACTTCTTTGTGGTGCTTACGGGCTGTACTGCCGATATTATTGGTGACGACGTCGGCAGTGTAGTGGGGGAGTTTCAGGAACGGGGCGTGCCGATTGTTCATGTGGAAACAGCCGGTTTTAAAGGGGATGCTTATAAAGGCCATGAGCTGGTTCTCCAATCGATTATTGAGCAATACTTAAAACCGGTGGCGAACAAGGAAAAAGGATTGGTTAATGTATTCGCCAGTGTGCCACGGCATGATCCATTTTGGGAAGGTGATCTTAACGAATTGAAAAAGCTGCTTGCCGGTATTGGGCTGAGAGCTAATATCTTATTTGGCTATAATAGTGGCGGCCTACAAGCATTGGAAGCCATCCCGTCAGCAGAATTTAATCTCGTGGTTTCACCTTTTATCGGTATTAAGACAGCTGAGCTGCTCCAGGAAAAATTCCAGACACCCTATCTGCATTACCCGGTATTGCCGGTTGGTGGAACTGAAACATCGAAATTTTTAAGAACGGTAGCTGGATTTGCCGGTACTTTAAATCAAGAGACCGAGCAGTTCATTGCGCAGCAGGAAGCCGAATTTTACCATTATATCATTCGAGCAGCCGATGTTCTTACCGAATACCGGCTCAACCAGCCCAAGCGCTTCTATAATGTTAACGATGCTGCTTACTCTTTGGCTTTTAGTAAATTTCTAGTTAATGAATTAGGTTATTATCCGATTCATCAATTTATTACCGAGGATGTACCTGAAGAATATCATGAAACCATTACCGGGTATTTTCAAGAATTGGCACCAGGAATTTCCTCAGAAATCACATTTGCGCAGGATAGTGGTCTCATTAATGACAAAATTAGCTTGACGAGGCATCTGACTACGCCGCTTGTCCTGGGAAGTGCCTGGGAGTTTGATATTGCCAAAGAAATACCTGGCTTGCATCTCAGTGTGGGATTACCGGTTATTGATCGGCTTATTTTACACCGTACCTATCTCGGATATCACGGTGGTCTGAATTTGGTTGAAGATATTTACTCCCGACTGCTAGCTAAGCATCGCGATTAGCCCTCTCCCTCAAATTTAATATAAAAAGCATCAATGACTACTTTGCTGATTTATGATCATAAGTGGTCATTGATGCTTTTTATGGCTGTTTATGCGTTTTAAAGCCTAATCTACGCCCATTGATATTTTGACAGATAGCGGTATAATGATTGAATATAACAATTTTGGAGGGGTATTATTGGATTGGCGTAGAAATCTCTGGGTAATGGCCTTTGGGGTGATGTTGTCTGGTTCCAGTTATACCATGGTCATCCCTTTTTTACCGCTCTATCTGCTTGAGCTGGGTGTACGCCCAGAGCATGTAAATATGTGGTCAGGTATTGTATTTTCAGCGACATTTTTTATTGCCGCATTGCTGGCTCCTTATTGGGGGCGGTGTGCTGACCGTACCGGAAGACGGCGAATGGTATTGCGCGCTGGATTCAGCCTGGCTATTGTCTATTTTTTAGGTGCTTGGGTGCGGACACCGGCAGAGCTGCTTGCTGTCCGAATTCTAATGGGATTTGCCAATGGCTTCGTACCAGCATCGATGGCGATCGTGACTGCTTCAGTACCTGAAGAAAGAATGGGCTATAGTCTGGGAATTATGCAGACAGCTCTGCTATTAGGAGGCATTTTGGGACCACTTGCCGGTGGTGTTCTTTCTCACTTATTTGGAATGCGTTTGTCGTTTGTCATTGCAGCCTTAGCCATATTTTCAGCAACGCTGGCTGTGTGGTTTTTAGTAAAAGAACCGCCTCGACCGCAAGTAGTCTGCCAGGATAGTATGCTCGAAGATTTCAGAATGGCAATTGGTAATCGTCAATTGGTCAGTATGTTATTTTTATTATTCCTGGTACAGGTTTGCACGATGATGTTGCAGCCGCTGATTACCCTGTATATTGCCGAATTACAGGGTCAGACGCAAGGGGCAGGGTTAACTGCGGGAATTGTCTATAGCCTGGCTGGTATAGCCGGGGCCATTGCAGCTCCCTTTTGGGGGAGAACAGGACAAAAAAAGGGCTTCCAAAACATCTTGGTGATTGCGTTTATGGGAGCCGGACTGTTTATCAGCGGGCAATATTTAGTGAGTGATATTTATGGATTCAGTGTATTGCAATTTCTTTTTGGTTTGTTTATTGTTGGTGTATTTCCGGCGATTAATACCATCGCAGTATCGTCTAATGAGACCGGATTCCAAGGAAGAATTTTCGGACTGACTACTACCGCCAATCAGTTTGGCTCTATGCTGGGGCCGTTAATTGGCGGAATGATTAGTTCCTGGCTGGGAATCAGATCGGTGTACTTAGTTACGGGAAGCTTATTGTTAACAATTGGTCTGGTGGTTTGTGTCAATTGCTTTCAGCAGAAGATAATCAGCCGTAATGCAAATTAATAAAAGCCTCACTGGACTTCCACTTATGAAAGCGGAAGTCCAGTGAGGCTTTTTCCATATAACTGAACTTAAGAGTCTGCGGATGTAATTATGCCACAGGATTCAGGTTTGACGTTATCTAGAATCATGGTTTCACAAGGGCAGAGAAATTTTAAACGTTCAATCTTAAAATGGGCATTGGCTAATATTTCAGGCCAGAAGGTCACCAGTTGGTAGACTTTATTTCTTTTGTCATCAGCCAAATGATCCCACGGCATCAGATATGGATCGGTTTTCTCATGGTGATTTTTAACTTGACCAGCTTTCCAGCCGTTATCCTTTTTTTCACGACGCCAATAAGCATGCTCATAAGCAGCCAAAGTACTTAGTTCTTTCTTGGTAAACACAACTACCTCAGGGGGTTCTTTTACTGAGACTACATCATAGTTTATTTTAAGCAAAGCATTGGGAATACGCTTTACTTGATTGCGGGCTGCATTCTTAACATCTTCATCCAGTTCATCCCATGGCTTCAACGCATCGGCATCTGATTCTGCATCGTGTTGGTTACACATCCGATATTTTTCATGCAGTGCAATCGCTAGGCTCTCAATTTTTTCGCTGAAAAAAGCATCATGCATGAGATGGCGTAAAAATTGATCTTCATCAACATGCAGCTTTAGCTGTTCCTTTGAAGGCAAATGCGATTGTTCCCATTTTTTCGAATTGTTGAGCATACTCATTTCCATAATGGCTTCCATGGATCTGGATTCATGCTTATAGCGGGGGATTTTTAGTAAAGCACGCAATACACCATTATCAATTTGGGCAGCGCCATTGTCATTAATGAGATGAGGGACTTTATGCTCAAGCAGTGCACGGAGCAGCATGGCCCGGCGAATAATAAACAACTGATCGCGCTGCTGGTCAGTTTGATTAGGGCCTAAAATATTGACATAGCCTCTTAATCTACTTAAGAAATCTGGTCCTTTGGCTCCTTTAAATTCACGGGTGAAGAAATTTTTTTCCTGCTCACTGCTAATTTCATTGCCGCAGAACTCATTAAAGGTACTACTGGTGCCGCCAGCAAAGACAAAGATAGCTTTACCGATTGGATGCAGTGTTTCCCTCTCCCGGAATACACCATCTTGCATAGGCGCTAAAAAGTATTTTAACCAGCCTAATTTCCCTTCAAATGCTGAATCAAACTCATCAAAGAATACCAAGGGGATTTTTCCTTCTAAGGAAAGGTCGCGGACTTTATGAAAAGCATTAATTAAATCCAACGGGCTGCTAAATTGGGATAAATTGAAGTTTAGTTTCTTGATTAACGCAGGTGCGATACTGGCGGCTATTTCTGTAATACCGAACGATTTGCCTGATCCAGGAGTACCAAACACTGCAATGCAAAGCGGGCGCACCGTGTTGGGGGTAGCGATAAACTCAGTCATTAAATTATTGATACTCTGATAACTTTCAATCTCGGCTCGGTCCACGGTCTGGAGTTTGCCAAACTGGGCGATCGGAATAAATTTTAGGGCTTCCTGAACGCCGGTTTTTACAATGCTATAGGCTATTTCGGCTAGGTTAGTCGAGCTCTTGTCTTTCAAAATATACCAGCATGATTGGCACTCTGGGTTGTTTGAAGTGCGGATACTGACATCCTGAACGTGATTTTTGGCAATAAAATCACGGGGCTGCGCTTTGAAAATAGCCGGGTCAGGAAATGAACTATTTTCAGGCATCAGACCAAAGCCGGCATGAAAATATTTCTGGGCAGCCACCATGCCGACTCGAATGCCATCACTAATGGATGCCGGCAAGTCTTCATTCGTGTCGTTGCCGGCAACAATGCTGCGCGCTAGACCGGCGACAAAGCAGGAGGTAAGACCATACATTTTGCCTTGTGTTTCTTTTACTGATCCGCCCTCAAATTCATAAGGCAGGAAATATAAATAAGACTCTGGCGTACCCTCATTTCGATAATAGATAGCACCTTCCAAACCGAAAGGCACAATCAAGTGACAGCAGTTTGCTAGGAAAGACAGACTGGGATTATTATTAATTTGCCAGACGAAATCCTGAGCTGTTTTTTCCCAAGACAGGCTTTTACTGATATTGACTCCTTTAGCACGCAAATCATCGGCATTAATAATGACAATGGTATTCCTTAAATGATTTTTTTCTAAATTTTGCCAAAGTGCATTAGCTTGAATTGGATTATTCATCTTATAGAGCACCAGCGGGGACTTTCCTCTGGCTTTTAAGGCCAATGGCCAAAAATCAGGATTTGTATTAAAGCCATTGTTTTCATCGTCAAGAATGATCATTTGGGCGTTTTCATCATCCTGGTCAATTGGCAGTAGTTTCGGCTGACCGGAAGAAGGACCAGTAAAACCAAGGAAGCGCTTGACTCGATATACTTTACCTTTTCTTTGTTTGTTTACGACAACCGGAAAAAGCTCTAATTCAATCGTTGAACTGAGAAATTCTTTTACCGGAATGAGTTCAAGATCTGGAATATGTGGTGAGGCAACAGGCACTTCAGCAGCCAAAGCTACTAATTGAGCTAAAAGTAATGCCTCTCCTGCCTGTAAGACATGGTGCATATGCACATGAGTCTGCCAATTAAAGCCGGTAGAATTTTGTGGATCTGTTACCCACCGCAGCCAATTGATGCAAATGTCACCCGAGACAACGATGGTATATTTTTTATCAGGCATTGTTCATCATCCTTTTTGATCGCTATCGACTTGCTTTCCAGGCAGCTGAAAGCGGCTTAGTTGCTGTGATATTTCTAATTAACAGGTTACTATTGATTACTATCATATATTACTTACATATTTTTCTTCAAGTAGATTTATTTTAATGTCGTTCATTAAAATATGAAATAATCAGAATAAAAGTGGCGGGATATTTAAAAAGCGACATGTAATTCTACCTTATTAGGTGAAAATTAATGATTGAGAGTTGTATAATAGAATTAAAATATAAGCACGTTACTTGTGCGTATCTGTTTTAGGTTGTAGAAGGAATAAAGGAGTTGATGGTTGTGAGAATGCCAGTATTGTTTATTGGTCACGGATCACCGATGAATATTATCGAGGATAATACCTATACACGTAGCTTGGCGGCACTGGGGGATAGATTGCCTAAACCGACAGCTATTCTAGTAGTTTCTGCTCATTGGCAGACCCGGAATACTTATGTTACCGCTGCGTCCTTGCCACCAACAATCTATGATTTTTACGGCTTTCCTGAAGAATTATATGAAATAAAATATCCTTGTCCAGGATCACTGGAAATCGCTGAGTTGGTGCAAGCCATTACTGGGAACCAAGTCAGAGCCGATCACCAGCGCGGGATTGATCATGCGGCCTGGGCTGTATTAAAGCATGTATTTCCTCAGGCTGATATCCCGGTATTGGAACTTAGTCTTGATCGGTTGAAAACACCAGGTCAGCATTACGAATTGGGTAGAAAACTTGCACCACTCAGGGATGACGGAGTGCTAATTATCGGCAGTGGCAATATCGTTCATAACTTAGCAAAAGTAAACTTTGAACAAATGTATGGGGACGTTTATTCCTGGGCGTTAGAATTTGATCGCCGAATTGCCGAGTTAATGGTATATGGCGATCATGGCAGCTTAATTAATTATGATCAATTACCAAACGCCAGATGGGCTGTACCGACCAATGAGCACTACCTGCCGCTGCTTTACACGTTGGCATTACAAGAGGAACCTGATGTTTTGCAATTTACTTGTACCGATATGCAAAATGGCTCAATATCGATGCGCAGTCTGATGCTTAGTCAGAAATGAATGTTATTCTAATCGAGATGAGGATATAAAGGAGTTATTCAATGACGCTGGATGAAAAAAATAAAAATTTAGAAGAACCTAGCAAAGATCAGGAACAAACTTTTGAGGTGATACAAACTGATTATCAGGTGGATGAACGGCAAATCAGTGATATTGGTGCTCCTGAAGGGGCAGGCGTTCCTAATGAAACTGGGAAAAAGCGCAGCTGGTGGGTTGGGATATTAGCCGTGCTGGGATTGGTTTTTGGTAAGCTTAAATTTTTAATGGGGCCACTGTTGTTTTTAGGAAAGCTCTTAAAATTAGGCAAATTTATGACCACAGGCTTATCGATGGTTGTTATGATTGTTTCTTATACCTTCTTTTACGGTTGGAAATATGCAGCTGGAATTGTTGGCTTGATATTTGTTCACGAAATGGGGCACCTGTATTTTGCCCGACTGAAAAAAATTGATGTGAGTTTGCCGGTATTTATCCCCTTTGTAGGGGCATTTATCAGAATGAAGGAAGAACCTAAGGATGTGAAGACCGAGTCTTTTGTGGCTGTAGGCGGACCTCTGATTGGTATGATGGGTGCCTTTATATGTCTGATTATCGCTATAGCAGCAAAATCTGCACTTTGGGCAGCCTTAGCTTATTTTGGTTTTTTTATGACGGTTTTCAATATGATTCCTGCTCATCCTTTGGACGGCGGCCGTATTGCAGCATCCTTATCGCCGCTTATGTGGCTGGTGGGAATTGTTGCAATGCTGATGATTACCCTATACTTCTTTAATCCAATAGCCTTGCTTATTCTCCTGTTGTCAGTGGGAAAAGCCTGGAAAGTTTGGAAGAATCGTGATCAACTGCCAGAAGATTATTATCATGTTGAGCGAAGTTTTCGAATTAAGATGGCGTTTGCTTATTTTTCTATTTTTGCAATATCATCATTTTTTACATTTTTTCTGCATGAGTTATTGCAGGGAGCAAATTAAAGATCAGTTAATGAAAACTCCTGTGAAAGCCATGTTAGCTCTCACAGGAGTTTCTATTTTGCCAGACCAACGGATTGAATGACTGTGGTTAAGCTGTCGGCACTCTTTTTTAATTTAGCTAGTTCATCCTCAGCCAAAGGAACTTCAAGCCGGCGGCTTATTCCCTCTGATGACACGATACAAGGCAGACTTAAGGCCACATTGGTTAACCCATATTCGCCTTCTAATGTTGTTGAAACAGGGAAGATGCTGCGTTCATTAAATAACACAGCTCTGGCAATACGGCAAGCAGCCATGGCGATGCCTGAATTGGTCCAACCTTTGGAGGTAAGAACGTCATAGGCAGTATGAATAACTTCGGCAGCCGTTTTTTCTCGGTCTAAGGGCTTAGTGGGGGAAAAATATTCGTCAAGTTTGTCACTGGCTAGACCGGCAATACTGAGCAAACTCCATGCAGCGAAAGCTGAATTGCCATGTTCTCCCAAAATATAGCCGTGGATCTCTTTCGGGTCAAGGTCATATTGATCGGCGATGATTTTACGGAAACGAGCGGTTTCCAGCGTTGTACCAGTGCCAAAGATTTTGTTTTTTGGGTAGCCAAAAAAGTTTTGGGCATAGTAGACCATAACATCCAATGGGTTTGTAATCATAATAATGATGGCATCTTTAGTGTATTGAGTGATTGATGTCATAACATCTTTCATTACCGCAACATTTCTGCCGGCAAGTACTAAGCGATCCATGCATTCACCTGGCAAAATACTAGGACCTGCAGCAATGATGATCACACTGGCATCTTTACATTCTTCATAAGTACCGGCATGAATCGCTACATTTGGTTTGGACGAGAACGGCAAGGCGTGATTTGAATCTAAGGCTTCGCCGTGCGCCTTTTTTTCCAGAATATCAATGACTGCAATTTCCGATGCAAGATTTAAAGACAGGGCACAATTTAAGACGGCTGAACCGACATTCCCGACACCGACAATAACCAGCTTATTCTTTTTAACACTCATAGTTTGTCCTCCCCTATATCCTATCTTTAATGGTTGCTTTATTACATCTAATTACATATTATACCATATTAATTGAAAGTTATCTATTTGTTTTCTTGTAGAAAGAACAATCGTATTCATGGAATGATTAGACTGTGTGAATTCTGTCCGAAATTAAGAAAAAAAGCTTTTTGTAGGCTGGGACTTGACACCGTGAATCACAGAGAGTATAGTAATAGCTAGTTACAATTGTAAAAGCAATTTGTGATTAAACATCATATAACTGTAAATGTGATGAGGGAGACCGTTGCAATCATAACGTCGTTTCAGAGAACCGGTGGGTGGTGTGAACCGGTAACGATCAGACTGCAAAGATCACTCCTGAACAGCAACGCTGAACTGTTAAAAGTAAGCCGCGCCGGCCTCGGCTCCTTAACTGGAGTGCAACCGTTACCTTGCTAGGGTTGTTAGACCTGATGAGATGTAGACCAATTTGGTCTATGAAAAAGGGTGGTACCGCAGGAATTATCTCTTGCCCCTTTTGAGTTAATCAGACTCAAAGGGCAAGAGTTTTTTTATTTTCATTGAGTTTGTGACAAAGTTTGCGCAGCTTTGAGTGACAGCTCAGTTTTTAGTACACATTATTAAGGAGGGTTTTCACATGGTAAAATTATTAGAAAAATTGGCAGCTTTGATTTGTAAGTATATGACAGTCTGGGTAATCCTGACTTCGGTTGTTGCGTTCATGAATCCAGCACCATTTAAAGGTGTTGGTCCGTATATTTCCTACTTATTAGGGGTCATCATGCTGGGAATGGGGCTCACAATGTCCTTGGACGATTTTCGTTTGGTACTAACCCGTCCTAAAGATGTCTTTTATGGAGTGTTCTTTCGCTATTTGATCATGCCGTTAGCTGGTTTCTTTGTGGCAAAACTCTTAGGATTACCGCCCGCATTAGCTGCGGGCATGGTATTATTAGGTGCAGCCCCTAGTGGAACTGGTTCTAATGTAATGACCTATATCGCTAAAGGGGATACTGCTCTTTCGATTACTGTTTCCAGTGTCAATACTGTGTTGGCTCCAGTTCTGACTCCGTATATTTTCCTGTTATTGGCCGGTTCCATGATCCCCATCGATGTGACGGTACTGCTTGTTGATATTGTGAAAATTGTTTTGGTGCCAGTTACTGCAGGCGTTGCATTACATATGGCAGCACCAAAACTAGTAGACAAAATCATTAAAATCGTTCCTGCTGTATCGGTTGTGTTTATTATTACCATCTTATCTTCGGTAGTTGCGTTAAATGCTGCTAAAATGGCGACCGTAGCGCTGGTGCTTTGCCTGGCAGTCGCCTTGCAGAATTTGTTTGGTCTGACTTTAGGGTATTATTCTGCGAAATCAGTGGGAATGTCACCCAAAAAATCAAGGGCTATCACCTTTGAAATTGGTATGGAAAACTCAGGCTTAGCTGTTGCGCTTGCATTAGCCCATCTTGATCCCATGGCAGCACTGCCAGCAGCTGTTGGGGCTGTTTGGCAATATATGAGTGGCAGCGTCTTAGCCAGTTATTGGGGAAACCGTCCTACTGAGGAAATGAGCAATCAGGCCAGTGAGGTTGTTTTGGCAAAATAAGAGATACTTGCAGGCGTAAGGAGGACACTATGGAAAGAGAATTTGCCTTAAAGTATGGTCATGAAGAAATGCTCTTAAAAATTGATGAAGAACATATTCTACAAGTGATTGAGAGCAACCAGGTAACATTTGAAAAAAGTGAAAGTGAAATGATTCGTGCTGCTTTGGCTAACCCGATTGGCAGTCCGCGCTTATCTGAACTAGTCAAGTCAGGTGAGCGAGTTTGTATCGTCATACCTGATATCACCCGTGCCTGGCAGCGAACCGACCTTTATCTGCCGCTGCTTGTTGAGGAATTGGCACAGGGAGGCGTGCAGGATGAAGATATCTTGTTTATTTGCGCTCTGGGAACGCATCGACCCCAGACTGCCGAAGAGCACCGTTTGTTGCTAGGACCAGAACTGGCGGATCGATTTACGGTTATTGATCATGACTGTCATGACCGGACTAATCTGGTTTACTGTGGGGAAACCTCATTTGGTACTCCGGTATGGCTCAATAAACAAGCCATGGAATGTGATCATCTAGTCCTAACAGGTGGTATTGTCTATCACTTTTTAGCTGGATGGTCAGGCGGCAAGAAGTATGTATTACCAGGTATTTCTTCTTATGAAACAGTAATGGCCAATCATGCGCTGTCGCTTAATCCGGTTAGAGGGCAGGGCCCTCATCCTGAAGTGCGTTCCGGTAATGATGCTACCAATCTGATTCATTTAGATATGCTGGAAGCTGCCAGACTGGCTAATCCAGCTTTTATGTTCAATGTAGTTACTGCTGAGGGAAGAATAGCGGGTGCGGTAGCCGGGCATTATCAAGACGCTCATGATCAAGGGCGGGCGATGGTGGATGCTATTGATGGTGTTACCATTAAGGAAAAAGCCGATTTGGTCATTGCCTCAGCCGGGGGAAGTCCCAAGGATGTCAATTTGTATCAATCCATTAAAACGCTGATCAATGCTCGTGAGGCAACAAAGCCAGGTGGGACTATGATTATCCTGACCGAAAGTCCGGAAGGTCTTGGCGGTAATGCCGAAGTTCAGGAAATGATCTTAGGCTATCATACCGTGCTGGAGCGGGAAGACGCACTGCGGACTGATTATAGCATCTCAAAATATGTTGGTTACTATTTCTGTGAGTCGGCTGAAAAGTTTGAACTGATTTTAGTCTCGGCATTAGACCCTGCCTTATTGCAGAAAGCTAATATTAAGATTGTCAGAACGCTGGATGAAGCACTCGCGCTGGTTTATGCCAAACGCGGCAAAAATCTAAAAACCCATGTTATGCCTCAAGGGGCGAATACATTACCCAGATTGGCATAACCGTGCTTCTTGACAAAACAATTCCCCCAGTACTTCGAGTAGAGTACTAGGGGAATTGTTTTGTCAATATTTATAGGGGGTGTAGCATGGCCAAAGCTCTTCATAAGGAGTTAGTTCTGCGCATCAGACTGAATGGCAGGTGTTGGCAGGCTTTGGTTTAGAGGCTCTTCTTTAAGTGGTATCGCTAGGCTTGCCATCATAATGATTGCTCCGCAAATATAGGGTAAATTATTATGGATATCGAATAAAAGTCCGGCAACGGGTGGACCTAAGATAATGGCCAAGCTGGTATATGCATTGCTCAAGCCTGAAGCAAGTCCCTGCTCTGAACCGGCCAATTTCGATAGCAGGGTAGTAAATGCAGGACGCAGCATGGCTGTAAAAGAAAAAAAGAAAATACAGATTGCCAATTGACCGAGAAACGTGTCTGGGACTAGTAGTAAGAGCAGGGAAACTGTTGAAAAAATCAGTGATATTTGGATGATTATTTTTTCACCAAAGCGACGCAATAATCGATCCATAAGTAGTGCCTGAATCATTACTCCGGCTAATGCTCCAACAGTATATAAGATCGCGATTTTTTGTGGGGTATAGCCGTATTTTACATCAAGGTATAGTCCAAAGACAACTTCAACCTTGACTAAGGCAAACGCGAGAATAAACGAAAGCAGCAGCAAGGATAAGTAGGGTGTAGTTAACGATAAGGAAAAGTGACGAAAAATATTCCTTGAATGAGCATTCTGCTGCTGGCGGGCAGCCAGCTTTTTTTCTAGTGATAAGCTTTCAGGTAAAATCAGTACCGAAGCTATCATGGCCAGACCGGAAGCTGCTGCTGCAAAGTAAAAAGGCAGTCGTAAGTCGTATTCTGCCAGAAACCCACCGATGCCAGGGCCAATCACAATTCCCAAGGCCATGGCTGCACTTAGCCAGCTCATGCCTTTTCCGCGCTCGGCTTCA
The DNA here is from genome assembly GCA_003990955.1 of Sporomusaceae bacterium FL31. Taxonomy (GTDB): domain Bacteria; phylum Bacillota; class Negativicutes; order DSM-1736; family Dendrosporobacteraceae; genus BIFV01. The sequence goes on along the minus strand of BIFV01000006.1, from coordinate 15,501 downwards.
GTCGTAATATCTGCAACATAGGCTGTGATGGCCGGTGAAGTAAAAGCAATACCTATGCCGCCAATGAGGCGGGAGAGGTAGAGTACCCATAACGCTTCGGCTGCCCCAAATAAATACTGCGATAGACAGAACATGCATAGACCAAAGATAATCACAATTTTTCGTCCGTATCGGTCCGATAATTCACCAGCAAGCGGTGAGAATAAAAACAAGGTCAATCCCATTGCGGATACCAAGTATCCAAGAACAGCTCCGCTGGCATTAAATAGCTGCATGTATTTCGGCAATACAGGAATGACGAGGCCGACTCCAAGTTGGGCGATAAACATATTAACAATTAGAATAATTAGAGGGATGTTTTGGTGGTATAAGTTGATCATCGATAGTGAAGCCTTCCTTTTTTAGTTAGTTTTGGGTCGTTCATTGTACTGAATAATTAATTCTAATTACATATTGACTTGCTGAAAGACAGGGCGTATAATCTTAATTGATTATGATAATCATGATCAATTAAGATTATAATTCAATTGACTGACAGCAGTCAATTGAATTATAAAGCATAGAAGAGTGGCAGAGCAGTCTCTGCGGAATTATTATAGGATTATTTCTGCTTAATCGTCAATTTATATTTTGTAGTTACATCCAAGGCTAAAGCGTAGCTAACTTTATCATTGGATGACTGCGAAGCGACAGGAGCGATGGTAGAGTACATAAAAGAAATGATTATTACTTCTTACTGACTGGTGTCAGTCAATCTATGGTTAACTCATCTGGCAAACAAAATTTTGTAGCCCAACACGGGTATTTGAAAGGGGAAGATTATCATAAATTCTAAACGAAAAAAAGTATTATGTTCATTAATCGGCAGTGCCTTATTATTGGGTATGACCGGCTTGGTATCAGCAGAAGAGGCTGCTCAGGAATACAGTTTTGATGAATATGTCGTTACAGCAAACCGTATTCCAGTCAAAGCTACGGAAGTTGCAGCCAACGTTACTGTCATAACAAGTGAAGAGATTGAGAAAGGCGGTTATACGCGGATATCTGATGCTTTGAGAAGTAAGAACGTCAATACAGGTTCAACCAGTTTTGGAGCCTATCCAGTACTTAATGGTGATGATCGTGTTTTAATTCTTGTAGATGGTCGCAGAATGAACTTTCCGCACTTAATGTTCAGTGGCAATGATCGTGTTATGAATATTGATGGTATTTCAGTGGAAAACATTGAACGTATTGAAATTGTTCGCGGAGCAGGGTCTGCGTTGTATGGCAGTGATGCGGTCGGTGGGGTTATTAATATTATCACTAAAAAGGCTGTAAAAGATCAGACTACAGTTGCTACTGAGTTCGGAAATTGGGGCTTTAAGCGTCAGAGCTTAGTGACGGAAGGAAAATCCAACGATATTGGGTATTTGTTTACTGCTGAGCATAAGACGCGGGATAACTTTGAATATAAGGACGCTGCGACCGGCCAAGACAAAAAGCAGGGAGGCAGCAAGATTGATCAGGATTTACTTACTTTGCGGTTAGATAAAGAATTGGATCAGGAGAGTGACCTTTCATTTCAGTGGGAGCATAAAAAGGATCAAGGCGGTTTTAGCGTTGCAGTTAAGTCGAGCGGGGATCTCTACTATCCGGATGGGAAACAGGATATTTCCGATAATAACGTAGCCTTAACATATCGTTGGAACAAAAATAATAGCGCTCCTGACTTTGTGAGGGTCTATCGAAATTCCTCTAAAGGGACATTTTATAACTCGCTAGAAAAAAATGATCATAGTCCATATACTTATGATATTAATTCCAATGGGGTGGAATGGCAGCAAAACTGGCAGATTAATGAACAGTACTCTTTAGTTGGAGGAGCCAATTGGATTGAAGATCATTTGGATGACCAGGACAGTATCAACAAGAGTATGACAACAAAATCCTTGTATTTAGAAAACCGTTGGCAGCTTCCCAGCAGTTGGACATTAAGTGCCGGTACACGCTATGAGGATCAGAGTTATGCTGGTGAGCATGTTACCTCACGATTGTCAATTAACCGGGAAATTAGTGAGAAAACTAACGTTTATGCGTCATGGGGCCAATATGTAAGAAACCCTACAATGTTTCATTTATTTAATAAAACCCAGTTTATGATTGGAAATCCGAATCTTAAACCTGAGGAAGGCAATACGGTTACCCTTGGATTAAATACAGAATTGGGTGATGGCACGAAACTGCAGACCAGTGTATATAGCAGCCATTTGAAAAATGCACTAAGTTGGAAGTCAGAATGGCCACTGCCTGGTTACTACCATAATATTGACAGGGAAAAAAGACAAGGGTTCGATCTTACGTTGGCAAAGACGCTATCCCCGCAATGGGATGTTACAGCAGGCTATTCCTATGTACAAATCAAATCAACCTTTGATCCTGTGACTTTCAGCAGTACAACCAACTATATTGATGATATTACAAATACTGCACCAAACGGCTATCATCTGGGAGTACATTATAAGCAAGACCAATGGGATGCCGGACTAAATTTGCGGGCAGTTAGCAATCGCAGTACAACCAAGTTTTCATCAGATTCTTACCATACGTTAGATTTAAATGTTAGCTATCAGATCAATCCGACAACTCGTATTTATGGAAATGCCTATAATTTAAATAATGAGATTTATGAATTATTTGCTCAGAGTGGCGAGTATCGTTATCCAATGCCGGGGCGCAGTTTCTATATCGGCGTAGAACACCGGATGTAATTCAACCGGTCTCAATCCTTGCAGTTAGTTTGTTTAATGAATGGTTCAACATGCACTGTCAGTGCTATTAGCGGGCAGTGCATGTTAGTTTTATAATTAACCGTAAATTAGTCTTTTCTAATTTGACTTTAACAGTTAAAATAATAATGATAATCTTTATCAAAGGTAGAATCATTGTTAACATACACGAGAAATTACCTGGGGAGATACACCTATGCAATCTTTTACTCAAACTGATACTGTGCTGCAAAAGCAGCGTAACTTTATTTTTTTGCTTATTTTTTTAGGTATACTGGTCGCAGGCTCTATTGTCTTGGCAGTCTGTATGGGAACAGCTAAAATTGCTCCTAGTGCGGCTTACCAGATTATTCTAGCCAAGCTATTTCAAGTTCATTCTATTGCTGAACAGGCGTCCTTGGCTCATACCGATATTATCTGGCAAATCCGGCTGCCACGGGTGTTAATGTCAGCAATCGTCGGTTCAGGGATGGCCATCTGCGGGGCGGTTATGCAGGCCGCAGTCCAAAATCCACTGGCCGAACCTTATATTCTGGGAATATCGGCTGGAGCATCGCTGGGAGCCACTTTCTCTATTCTAATTGGCGGTTTAGCCGGATCATTATTAGGGCTGGGGACTGCTGTTTGGGCTTTTCTCGGGGCATTGGCGGCGTCTTTATTTGTTATGACATTATCCGGTATTGGGGGCCGGACGTCCACTGTCAAAATGGTGTTGGCCGGATCGATTGCCAGCGCGCTGTTTATTGCTCTTTCCAATTTTATTATTTATCTTTCCAGTAATGCTGAAGGAATGCGCAGTGTTACCTTCTGGACAATGGGCTCTTTGGCAGCCGCCAAATGGGATAACTTAGCATTGCCGGTGGCCGGTATTATTGCGTGCTGCGTATTCTTTCTCAGTCAATTCCGCGTCCTGAATACTTTGCTGCTGGGAGAAGAAGCAGCTGTTACGCTGGGCATAGATTTAGCCAAGGTTCGGCGGTTTTATCTCATCATCACTGCATTGGTGACTGGATTAATTGTTTCGGTTTGCGGAATCTTCGGCTTTGTGGGGCTGGTAGTTCCTCATGTTGTTCGGGGGATTGTCGGCGCTGATCACCGTCGGCTTATCCCAGTAACCATTTTAGTTGGAGCTATTTTCTTAATTTGGGCTGATGTACTGGCTCGCACCATCTTACCAAGCGGTGAGCTGCCCATTGGCATCCTTACAGCGATGGTTGGAGCTCCCTTCTTCATGTATATTCTCGTTAAACAGTCTTCTCACTTTGGCGGTCAATAAGGAGGTTTCCTGTGAATTTAGCATTAAAAAATGTCACGGTAAAACTTGATAATCAAAGCATTATTCATGATGTGTCGATAGAGGTTGAACAAGGAAAATTCGTTGGATTGATCGGGCCTAACGGCAGTGGCAAATCGACGTTGCTGCGTACTGCCTATCGGGTCATTAAACCAGATAGCGGCGCAATTATTCTTGGTAACGAAAGCTTGCAAAATCTCAGGCTGATCGATTCGGCAAAAAAGATGGGCGTAGTGGGGCAATTTAATACAGTTAATTTTGATTTTAGTGTTTTTGAGATGGTAATGATGGGGCGAACTCCTCACAAAAGTTTGTTGGGGGCTGACACCCAAAAGGACTATGACATAGCCTTGGCTGCCCTAAAAAAAGTCGGTATGGAAAAATATTCTCAGCGTAGTTTTGCTACATTGTCCGGCGGTGAGAAACAGCGGGTGTTATTGGCACGGGCTTTGGCGCAGCAGCCGCAAATACTCATTCTGGATGAGCCGACCAATCATCTTGATATCAAGTACCAGCTTGAATTGCTGTCCATCGTCAAACACCTTGGCATTGGGGTATTGGCGGCCTTGCATGATCTAAGTCTGGCAGCCATGTACTGCGACAAATTGTATGTACTTAAAGATGGAAAAGTGATTGCAAGTGGTGCGCCAAAAGAAATTCTCACACCTGAACTTGTGCGCAGCGTATATGAGATTGAATGCGATATTAAAGAAAATCCAGATACCGGTTATCTGTCTATTACCTATTATCCTGTGTGTCACAAGGCGCAATAAAGGGAGATTAATGATGAAAGCATATCAACGCATGATTATAACTGGTATTTTGAGCATGGCTGCACTGCTTATGCTTACAGCCTGTGGATCAAATCAGCCTGAGCCGAAGTTAAATACTTCTCCGGTTCAAAGCAATTCCAATGCTTATCCGGTAACCATTCACAATTACGATTACTTGGAAAACAAAGTAGACTATATCTACTCTAAAGCGCCAGAACGGGTGGTTGTCACTCATCCTGGTGCTACTGAGCTTTTATTAGAATTTGGTCTGGAGAACCGTATTGTGGCGACAATAGCACCCTATGGCAGGCCGGTGGAACGATTGGCGGCAAAGTATGAGAAACTGAATATTACTAAGGCTCAATATATGCCGTCAGCAGAAGAATTATTGGAATTGCAGCCTGATATGATTATTGGCTGGGTTCAGCAGTTTGCTCCTACTGGTATGGGTGAAGTAAAAAGCTGGCAAAGCCGGGGTACCGGTACTTATATATTGCCGAGTACGCTGGTGAAGATGAAGCCAACTTTGGAAACTATGGTTTATCAAAGTATCACCGATATCGGCAACATTTTTAACATTCAGGCAGTCACTGAGAACTATATCCAAAATTTAAGAAATCGTGTCGCAAAAGTCCAGGCTGCAGTGAAAGATGTGACACGAAAAAAGACAGTCATTATTTTGCAGGATCACTTTAATGGTACGTTCTCGATTTATGATAACCAATATTTAATCACCCATATGCTTGAACTTGCTGGTGGTATCAATTTATGTGAAAATCGAACTTCCTTTGTCAGTGCGGAAAAGGTGCTGGCCTTTGATCCGGATGTTATTATTTTCGTGTCTGTAAACAAAGATAGGCTAACTGAAGATCTAAGCGACGAGGAAGCAACAAAAAGTTTGCAGGCAGTGGGCGAATTACGCAGTATGCGTGCTATACAACAAGGCAATATTATTAATCTGCCGTTTTTTACTGTCAATAATGGGGGGATTCGCAGCATTGACGCGATTGAAAAGATTGCAGTGAGCTTATACCCAGATCGATTCAACTGACAAACATCGACTTAATTGGACAATTATACCAAAAAAATCTTGACATCAGTCGGGATATTATTTAAAATATTAACTGACTTTAGTCAGTGTGGAAAAAGAGGTGTTTATTATATCTCGAATTACCAAGGATCCAGAAGTACGTCAGGCTGAGCTAATGGACGCAGCGGAGGAATTATTCATCACCGCTGGTTATCAGCATACCACCGTGAGTATGATTGTCAAAAAGGTCGGGGTGGCTCAAGGCACTTTTTACTACCATTTTGCCTCTAAAGAAGTCATTCTAGAAGCGATTTTTGCCCGCTATATTCGTAATATGATCTTTGAAGTACAATCGGCCTATACAGAGCAGAATTCTGTTCTAGAAAAGCTGCAGTTGTTTTTTCAGCTATTTTATAAACTTCACTACTATGATGAGTCTGGCATGATTGCCAAGATTTTATATAAGGAAGAACAGGGGCAGCTGATTAACAAACTTTGGCGGCAGACATTAATTGCAATTAGGCCTATTTTGCGATGTATTCTGGAACAAGGCAACCGGGAAGGTATTACGAAAGTTGCCCATATGGAAGAAACCTTATCGTTTTTTGCCGGGATTATGGCTGCTTTGTTGGAATCAAGTTCTCCTTTGGAATTTGGTCATGAAGTTGATCAAAGCATCATTAATAACAAATTGCAAATTGCTGAAACCTTGTTGGAAGCGCTGCTGGGATTACAGCAGGGAAGTATTCATTTTCAATTTTTGGATTATGGAAAGACTGAATACGCAGCAGGTAAAGCGGGATAAAGAATGTAACTTTTTTGATCGAAATTTACCGAGCTTTAATAACGAACCCAGCTGTCTATTTTAACAACACCAAAAGCACCTTTAATGTCTGGTTCTGAACCAGACATTAAAGGTGCTTTTTTTCATAAGCCATCCTATTTTAGGGAAAAGGATACCGGAAGAGTGGAGTAGCATGATACTGATTTGCCGGAAGTTAAGTCTTTTGCCGGAGCAAAACGCCATTGTTTGACAGCTGCCATTGCAGCATTATCCAATAGATCATAACCGGAAGATTGAATGATCGTGATAACGCCAGATCGGCCGTTTTCCAGAATTTGAACAGATAGTATCGCAGTACCTTGTTGTTCAGCCTGCCGAGCTGCAGTTGGATAGCTGGGCTCAACCTTACTTAAAATGCGTGGCGGCGCAAAGGAAGTATTACGTTGATTACTTGGGCCGGTGCTGCTGCCGCTGCTAAGATTGCTAATGGTTGTTTTTGCTAAGCTGCTGTCATTGGCAGCCTGACTAAATATTGGCGTTGCAGCAGGCTGAGCAGATTGGGGTGCTTCGGTCATTACCGGCAGAGGGATAGCAGGATCTATTTCTGCTGAGGCCGACTGCTCTGCAATTTGAGGAATGGCTGTCTCGACCTGTTCGCGACTGTCACTTAATGTTTGTTGAGATAGGTCTAACTCGATATATTGCTCATTAACTGGCGGGACAGAAAATAAGCCAATAGTGAAATAGCCAGCACTAACGAACAGGATTATATGGATAAGAATTGAGGTGGCTATAGCTTTTCGCCAAGGAGGTGTAGATGCCAAAATAACCATCAATGATTACCTCGCTTTCAATTCGCCAGCTAAAGCCACCCGTCGAGCGCCAGCAAGCTTTATTTCATCCAAGGCAGCAATGACCTTCTCATAATTTGTTTGTTTATCTGCTCTTAATGCAAATGCTATATCTGGCTGCTGACTGATTGCGGCATTTACTCTCTTGCCAAGCAGTGGCAGTGGGATTTCTTCCTCATCAAATAAGATTCGGCCGTCTTGGAGTACTGAGATTGTTACATGTTGACTTTGATCATGTTGAACGGCAGCAGATTGAGGCAAGTTCATTGGAATGGTATGTTGTTCAACCATATACAGAGTACTCATCATAAAGAAAACCAGTAAAAAGAAGATAATATCAATCATTGGGATGATCATTAATTGCGGCTGGCTCTCTACCCGTAAGCTACGCAATTTCATGTGATTCCCTCCGGGTCACTCTTTTTTGCGACAAAGAATTCATGATTAAAGCACTCACTTGTTCCATGTCGGTAATCAGAGTATCCACTCGGTGAGCAAAATAAGAATGGGCGATTAAAGCCAGTGCTGCAACAATCAAGCCGGCTGCTGTCGCCACCAGTGCTTCGCCAATGCCGCCTGTAATTGCCATAGGCTGGCCGGATTGCACATTAAATACGCTGAAAGAGCTAATCATACCAATGACTGTGCCTAATAGGCCAAAAAGTGGTGCCAGTGTAACAATGGTGCTGAGATAGTTTAAATACTGGCGCAGCCGAGCGGCTGCTAGCATAGCTGCAGCTGTCAGCGCATTTTCGATATTGCCACCCTGTTGATAAGTTTGTAACCCTTTAGCGGTTAACTGACCGATGATCGCTGGAGTCTTTTCACCTAGTTGCATCGCTTCCGAAAAATGGTGACGATCCAAAAGCGGGAGCAAGCGATTTACGTAATTCTGAGTGTCAGTCGTCATACTGCGGTAATAATGAAAGCGTTCCACAGCGATGGTAACTACTGCTAATGAGCATAGCAGTAGAAGATACATGACTGGGCCACCTTTATGAAAAATGCTAATTGTTTGATTTAAAAAATCCATTTGATAATACCTCCTAATGTATTGTTAGTTGTAAATAAATTTTGAAGAGAGCAAGAACAGCCTAAAAGTGCAAAGCTCCTTTCCGAGAATTTATGTAGAATAAAGTTCTAGTAATTTAAAGCTGTTCTAGGCAAATGCAATATGAGAGTTTATTGACTGACGACAGTCAGTGTATTGATTCTATAAATAAATGATAATGAAAACTATTATCGATAAGATTATAGCGATACTTTCTAAAATGGTCAATAGTTTTCAAAAGAATTTATAAAGTTTATTGCTATAAATATAAGAAGACGGGAACAGCACATAGATTCAAAACTAATAATTTCGATCATAAATAATCATCCAATAGAATCGGCAGGACTTTATTGACTTATCTTGTCAATAAGGATATAATAATCATTAACATAATACTTTCTAAAGGGGAGTAGCTCGGAGAACAGAGTCAACATACTGATGTGAAAACATCTGGCTCTGTTGTTGACTTAGTGTCAATTAGCGAGACCTTTAGTATGCCTAGCGATAGGTGTACTAAAGGTCTCGTTTTTTACATTATCAGAAAGGATATCCTTTCTGATAATAAGTAAGAACGACTAAGGCTCTGCTAGCACAAGTCAAGGTTTTTCTTATGGAATACATAGTTAAATTCAGGAGGTAAACGATGACAGCTTTTTTAACTTCACTGGTTTTTGTAGTACTTGCAGAAATGGGGGATAAGACGCAGCTGCTGGCCATGGCTTTTGCAACTCGCTATCGCTGGCAAACCGTCATGTGGGGGGTTTTTGCGGCCACTGTGCTTAACCATCTAATGGCAGTTTTTATTGGTAGTTATATTACGCAACTCATCCCGATGAACTATGTACACATTACTGCTGCAGCTTCTTTTATTTTATTTGGTCTGTGGACAATCCGGGGTGATGAACTCAATGGCGAAGATAAAATGACGAAATATAGTCCTTTTTGGACAGTCGCTATTGCGTTTTTTATGGCTGAAATGGGGGATAAGACTCAGTTAGCCACGATTGCTTTAGCGGCTCAGTTTAATACAATTATTCCGGTATGGCTGGGTACAACGATTGGAATGATGATTGCTGATGCCATTGGCATTATCATCGGTATTGTATTAGGTAAAAAGATACCTGAGCGAGCTGTGAAATGGTTTGCCGCTCTAATTTTTATATTTTTTGGTCTTTGGGGATTATATCAAGCTTTGCCGGCAACGCTGCTTACCACACCCATTGTTAGCATCAGTGTTATTAGCTTAATCGTACTCATGTGTGTGATTTCCCGCAAAGGGGCTGTGACAAACTGATATCATAGCAGCCAGAACTTCGTTATATGACACAGCCAATTTTATGGTTTAAAATCTTGACAAAGTTTTTCTGTACAAACTGTTCACGATAGAAGTTATCGCACATACGAAATAACTGGTTTGTTGTCAGTCCGATGTCTTCTTCCAACACTTCTGGAAATTCATTTATGCCAATTAAATATTCGGCAATTTCGTAGGTATTGGAAAAGATATTGATATTTAAGATTAGACTGTCCTGATACCAGAAAGAGTTAAATCTACGGCAGAAATCTTGCAGCTTTTCTAAGCATTCTTGATGATCGAGTTCCCAAAAACTGCTTAATTCAGTGATGGCATCGGCCATCATTTGTGCATAACCTGAGCCTGACTCTTGGATATATTCGATAAAATCATGACTCGAAGATATCGGGAAGAATAAAGCCTCTTTATCTTGATTGAGTGTATAATAAAAAACCAGCGGTAAGTGTAAGTATTGGATAAATCCTAATAATGATTTAACATCAGGGTGGCATGACCAGTCATTATCAAGGGTATTGCGCTGGTAATCTACGATTGTTGTATTTACAAAAATGGCACGATTGGCCGCTTCAAAAGGTACAAAACAGCTTTGCCAAGGTTTTTTCTGTTTTGCTAATAGGTTTTCCCAATAATGATGATGGTTGTATTTGCACATGAATCCCAACTCCTTAAGAAGCAGAATAATGGTGTTGCCTTATTTGGAATACAATTCGATTGCCAGAATTTCATTTACTTCAATCGGAATTTCTTCTCTTGCCGGCAATTTTACCAGCTTGCCGCTGAAAGAAGCAAAATCTTTTTCAATATAAGGCAAATCGAAAGATTTTAAGTCCAGGAAATTTGTGTTAAACATGGGGTTATCCCGATATTGCTCTTTTAGGGAGATGACATCATTTACTTTAATTGCGCAAGACGGTATGTCTACACGCTTTCCATTGACCAGAATGCAGCCGTGGTTGACCATTTGACGTGCCTGGCGAATGGATATGGCAAAGCCAATACGGTATACAAGGTTGTCCAGTCTGCACTCTAACGCTTTCAATAAAGCGATGCCAGTAATTTCTCTGCTTTTTTTAGCGTTTTTCAGATAGCGCACAAACTGTTTTTCGAGAATTCCGTAATAAGCCTTAATTTTTTGTTTTTCTAAAAGCTGTAAGCCGTACTCTGATGTTTTTCGCCCAGTCCGGCTGTGTTCTTTTTGAGCCCTGTTCATTGCTTTTGGGTGACCAAAAATATTAACACCTAGTCTGCGGCAAAGTTTAAAGCGGGGTTCTCTTCGTGTAGCCATGTTCCTTCATACCTTCCTTTGCAAGTAAATGATAAATACTTTCTCAATTATAGCACTATTGATAATGAATTTCAATATCAATAGTGCTAATGACCCAATCTGGATAAATAACAAAGGCAGCATTCTTCAGGAATGCTGCCTTTGTTATACTCTGACTTCAAATTTACTGGTTGTTTTCGAGGTTTTTGCTTTTGTTGCTATGCCAGGTGACAGTGAAGGCTCAGGGGGGGTGGCATTTGGCGTAAGGCTGTCACTGGATCGTTTGGCTTTCATTAGCCGGAAGATGATTAACACAACGGCCACAATCAATACGACCGATAACAAAGAAACATATACTGAGCCTGAAAGCTTATTCGGTGAGACGTTCTGGTTCGTGGGAAGGCTTGTCGAAGTCACTAAGTTATCCTGCGAATCTAACGACGTAACAGGGGGAAATTTTGCTGGTTCGTCAGTCTGTGTGGCAGGGGGAAGTTGACTGTTTGTGTCACCTTGTTTAGCCGGCTTTGTTTGAAAAGCTTTCCCAATGGTTTCAACTTCTTTGAGGGTCTCAGCTAATTGTGGATTGATGTGAGCCTGTGAATCAGGCTGAGAAGCTGAAGGTGTTGATGAAACTACATCTGAGGTGGCTTGCGGTTTAGCGGGGGCAGTAGGCGGGGTAGGTTTGTAGGGGGGCGTAGGGGCTGTTGGCATCATGATACTCCTTGAGCGTACTTTTAGTTAATGAATAATTCGGCACAAAGGGGCAACATCCTCTAATGAATTGCTGCAGTTCAGGAAATAGAATCCGGCTATAAACCTTTTGGAATATGATTGTATTTTCTAAATTATATTGACAATTTGATCATCAAAGCAGTACAATGAGCATAAATAATAGTAAATGAGCAAAAGTTATCAAATTATTGCTTTTGAATGTGCTCGATTGATAATAATTGCCTTGAGTTGGAGGAAGGTGATTGGAAGAGATCATACAATAAAGGTCGTCTATCATTAAAGGAGGGGAGAAAATGAAAGAAAAACTGCAAAAATTTGGTGGTTTCTTAGCAGGCATGGTGATACCAAATATTGCCGCATTTATTTGCTGGGGCTTTATTACTGCTTTTTTTATTCCCACAGGCTGGCTGCCCAGTGAATATCTCGCTAAATTGGTTGGCCCAATGATTCAATATCTGCTGCCGATCCTAATCGGTTTCTCGGGCGGTCGCCTGGTTTATGGGCTTCGGGGTGGCGTTATTGGTGCTACTGCCACAATGGGGGTTATTGTGGGCAGTACCATCCCAATGTTTATGGGAGCCATGGTCATGGGGCCATTTGGTGGCTGGGTGATCAAAAAATGGGACGAAATGATTGAAAATAAAGTTCCAACCGGATTTGAGATGCTGGTCAATAACTTTTCAGCAGGCATTCTGGGAATGTTTTTAGTATTAATTGCTTATAACGTGATTGGACCTGTTGTGGCTGGTATTGCCAACTTCTTAGGCAGTGCGGCCAAAGTCATTGCGGAAGCAAAGCTTTTACCACTCTTAGCTATACTCATCGAACCAGGTAAAGTGTTGTTCTTAAATAATGCGATCAATCATGGTGTATTTTCACCAATTGGCGTTGCTGAAGTCAAAGAATATGGTAAATCGATCTTTTTCTTATTAGAAACCAATCCAGGTCCTGGCCTTGGACTATTGCTGGCCTATTGGGTATTTGGCAAAGGGTTAGGCAAACAGTCGGCACCGGGCGCGATTATCATTCATTTCTTAGGTGGTATCCATGAAATTTATTTCCCTTATGTTTTGATGAATCCACTATGCATTATTGGGGTTATCGCTGGCGGAATGGCTGCAGATTTGACATTCCTGTTATTTAACGCCGGATTGGTTGCCACTCCTTCACCAGGAAGTATCTTTGCCGAAATTGCGATGGCACCTAAAGGGGGCTTACTCCCTGTTCTGTCAGGTGTTGCAGTCGGAACCATCGTATCCTTTGTAGTATCCAGTCCGTTTGTTCGAGCTTATAGCAGCAATATTGATGAAAAAAGCGGTGAAGACTTCACCAAGGCTCAAGAAATGGTGCAAACGATGAAACCAGCTAAAGTTGTTGAACACGATCTTGCTAAGAGCCAAACCATCGCTACTCAAGAAAATGCAGTAGTCAAAAAAATTGTTTTTGCCTGCGAAGCAGGAATGGGCTCCTCGGTTATGGCGGTTTCGGTCCTAAAGAAAAAACTCAGTCAAGCTGGAAAAACCGGGATAGAGGTTGTTCATAGTCCGGTTAATCAGATTCCACAAGATGCTGATATTGTCTTGACGGCAATGGGATTGGTGGAAAGTGCCAAAAAAATTGTACGGCCTGGAACAAAAGTCTATGGGGTACAAGATTTTATCAATTCACCGGTCTATGATGAAGTGATTAAGCTTTGCTCTTAATTGTTGCATGAGTCCTTACTAATGGCGTGTGCAGCATCCACGGCGCCGCCGAGCAATAAGTCGTTGTTTATGCTCTTAATCAAGCATCAATAACGCAGTTTAGCGGCGCATGTTTATTTCCTTGATTTATAAGCAATGATTACGGTTTTCAAATTAAGAATTAAGGAGAATATTTTATGCGACTAAAACGTGATTTGGTGTTTATAAAAAACGATTTTAACAGCAAGGCTGATGTGATTGATTTTCTAGGCGATAAACTTGTTGAGGCTGGAGCCGTTGAAGCCGAATATGTTGCTGCTATGCATAAGCGTGAGCAGGATATTGGCACCTATATTACCGAAGGAGTGGCTATTCCCCATGGTACTGAGGAAAGCCGAAGCTTGGTCAAGCGCCCTGAACTTATCGTTTTAAAAATTCCTCAAGGGATTGACTGGAGTGATGGCAATCAAGTCGTGCTGGCCTTTGGAATTGCAGGCAATAATGAAGAACATGTAGAATTGTTGGGAGGCCTTGCTACCTTATTAATGGATGATGAACAGAAGGCTAAGTTAATGAGTGCCGCCAGTGAAGATGAATTGTTTAATTATCTTGATGGACATCTTTTAGGATAACAGATTAACGTGAATTGTTAGTGTGACTGGAGGATATTATGTTTGCCGAAGAACGAAAAACAGAAATTTTACAACTTGTTAATATTGGAAATCCGGTAACTGTAACCAGCTTAAGCCAACGTTTTGGGGTTTCAGAATCGACAGTACGCCGGGACTTACAAGAACTCGAAGATAACGGCTTAATCCAACGGACACACGGTGGAGCTATCTCAGTTCAAACGGGATTTGAGCTAAGCTTTCAGGAAAAGGAAGTGCGCTATTTAGCTGAAAAACAGCAAATTGCCATATTAGCAGCAGGTTTGGTTAATGATGGTGAAACAGTATTGCTTGATTCTGGCACGACCACGATAGAAATCGCACGCTTGCTGCGAGCCAAAAAAATTACTGTGGCCACAAATAGTATGGATATTGCGCAGGTCTTTAGTGATGACACTCAGGTTGAAACGCTATTGCTAGGCGGTACATTACGGAAAAATACCCGTTCATTAGTAGGCTATCTGACAAACGATGCGTTAAGGCGGATGTATTTTGATAAAGTATTCCTGGCTGCAAATGGGATTGATGTCAAATTAGGAATTACTACCCCTAATTTGAGTGAAGCAGAGACCAAACGTTATATGGTGCATGCCAGCAAAGAAAAAATTCTGGTAACCGACCATTCGAAAATTGGCCAACGCAGCTTATGCCGCATCTGTGGTTTGGAAGAAATAGATTTATTAATTACTGACAAGGGGATTGCGGCAGAAGATCATCAACAGTTGAACGCATTAGTACAAGTACTGATGTAATGACTATTTTAGGGGGAGGTGACCCTATGAACAGTAAAGAACGAAATCCTATTGTAACCGTTACATTAAACCCTGCTTTAGATCAAACGGTATATATTGCTGAATTTCAGATGGGGCAGGTCAACCGCGTTGCTGAACAACGTGTTGATCCGGGTGGAAAAGGAATTAATGTAGCGAAAGTTATCCGGGCCTTAGGGCACTCGGTTTGCGTTACTGGCTTTTTAGGCCAGGATAATAGTCATGGTTTTTATGAATACTTCCGTAAACAGCAAATTGACAATTACTTTGTTGAAGTTGAGGGCGCTGCACGGGTTAATATCAAAATTGTTGATGGGCAGAGCAATCAAGTGACAGAAATCAATTTCCCTGGATTAACCTGTAATGCGGCTGATCTGAGGGAACTAGAGCACGTGATAGGAGGCCTTGCCCAGGAACAGCAATGGTTTGTTCTATCCGGCAGTTTACCACAAGGAGTATCAGAAGATATTTACCGCCAATTAATAACCAGACTGCAGCAACAAGGAGCAAGAGTTTTTC